>JAKRWE010000249.1 GCA_024712425.1 Chromatiales bacterium | reverse complement strand
TCAGCACGGATGCCTTACGTTCTTCTGAATAACGGGCCATTGGTTCCTCTTTTCCGCCCCCTGTTTGCTCTCTAATTTACCCCAACTCGGGGAGGCGACATGTATCCTGACACAGGGGGGTATCGCATTACCCAGGCGCGTATTTCCCAGATGGAATACACCGTCCATCGATTGCTGCCCAACATTCCCATCGCGCTCGAAAATGGGCTCGGCAGGCCTCACGTGGAACGAATCCGCAGACTGGAACGGGCGGCTTATTCAATCTGGCGTGATCGATGTTTGGAGTCCGCAGAAGACTTCGAAGAGGTCTTCACGACACTATGCCGTCGGTATGATGGCTCTGACTGGGATACCGATGTGCTGCGCAGTGCACTGGAATCCGAAATTGCTGCGGGATTGGATGTCAGCATTCATACCGTACGCGTGATGCTCGATGCCGAGATGGCCGGTCGGGAACTGCTGATCCCCGAGACCGAAGAGCGTCCGGAAGAGGAGTCACCAGAATCTGAGTGTGCCACAGACGGATCGTCCAATGTGGATGCTGATCAGGATGATGGCCGTTCGCCTATATCCAGTTCGGATCGAACCTCCGCTGATGAATCATCACCGGAACTACCGGATCAGCCGAATCCCAGTAATGCGACGGATTCAGATCCGCTGGATGATGATGTCGACGAGGGCTCTGAAACGGATACCGAACTACCCAGCCTTCCCAACGACACCGGTCCCAGCGACCTGAAGTCTTTGCGTGGTCGCGCCTGGACGCTGGCGACGCGGCTGGCCCAGCGTAATGGCATGGCTGACCTCGTTGAAGCGGTGTCCGGCAAGGGGCTGGGCTTCGTCTTGCGTGATGTACCGGACCCCACCCTGGCGGATCAACTCGACGAAGACAGTTTGAGTCAGCTCACCATGCTGTGGTGGCAGTTGGCTGCCTGTGCGGAAATGACTTTTGCGCCGCTCGAGGCCATGCTGCCGCTGTTGCCGGACGAATCCATCCTTCGCCGCGCCCTCGAAACCGAAGATGCCGATCTGTTGTTCAGCAGTATCTGGACACTGGATCCAGGCCATACGGGCTATCGGCTCTGGCGGCCACTCGAAGATCGGGACTGGCGTGATTTGCTGGCCCTGATGGATACCTATCGACGCATCCGCCGTATCGCCGCGGATACCGGTGTATCGGTCTGGGAGTAGAGACGATGGAAAGCACGAAGGAATCCGATCTGGTCACCGCCGTTTTGATGTATGCCATTCGCTGCCTGGCCGAAGGCGATCATGTAGCCCTGCAAAACATGAAATTCGGTCCGCGTGAGATCGAGGCCTTGCGGGAGATGAACGTCTCGGACCTGTACCGTGTTGAATCACTTCGTGCTCACTGTCTGGACATCGCCCTGAACAGGCAGGTGTACTGGCCGATGATCGATCACCTGCGGCTACAACGTGAATCGGAAGAGACCCTGCAGTCGCTGATCGCCGCCGATGCGCCACATGAGATGTTATTGATCCTGTTCGGGGTGAATGCCCGTGATTACGGCCGGCTGCGGCGTACCCTGTCAGTGAGTCCCTCGGTGGGGCGTCCCCCCGAGGCCGACGAGGAAAGCTCCCATCGGCTCTGGCGGGCCTGGTCGAGCCGGGTCGATGGGGAGACAACGGGATTACTCGCGCCCACGGATTACCTGGAACTCCACCGGGAGACCGGGGTGCCGATGCGCGCCATCTGGAATCTGACCCAGCGATGGGCCCAGTACGGAAACCTGACCGGCCAGAATGACGATGATGCCGCTCAGGTAGGTGACGATGGATGAGCAGACAGGCGTCATTCGTCCGGAGACGCTCGCCCTCGATAAACTGATCAAGGCGACCATTGCCCGTGTGGAGGCATCACCCGATAGTGGTGCCACAGACACGGTGCTTTTCCTTGGAAACCGGCATCAGTCTTTTCCCACTGCCGTGATCCGCGACCCTGTACTCGAGCCGGTCGACAAACTGGTGTGGATGGTCATCATGCTGGCGGTTCGGGAGACGGGGGCTAATACCGCTTTTCCTAGTTATGAGGCCATTTCCCGCATGGCCAATGTTTCATCGCGTTCCGCGATTGTTAATGCCCATCTATTCTGACCCACCTATGGCCAACAATTTTGACCCACCCATCGGGGCATTCCGGGCCATGTGGCCGTACCCTTTCCGTCGTTTTTTGACACGGGCGACGGGA
>JAKRWE010000248.1 GCA_024712425.1 Chromatiales bacterium | reverse complement strand
CTGCGGATGCGATGCGGCACCAGATTGGGCTGGTGGGCCTGGCAAAGCTCTCACCGGCGACGGTGAAAATGATGACGGCGTTCGGGACGATCCGAATGATGTCAGCGGTGCTGGCAACCTCATTCATGTACGTGGTGTTCAAGTTCGGCGGCATGGCCATGGCCAACCTGGCCAGCAGCTTCGCGGCATCCAGTCAGGCAGCGGGTTCGGATGCGATGCGCAAGACGGTCGATCCCGTGCAGCACGGCCAATGGCTGCAGGCCCTCAGTCAGTCCGATGCCACGCAGTTTGCAGTGCATGGCACCGGGGGTTGGAGCAACTACCAGGCAGGCCAGCAATACAATGCATCGTCAGCGGCGCAAACCGCGACCAATACCGCCAATGCGCTGGGTGGTTCAGGCGTTGGAGCGAATCGTATGGGCGCGGTGAATGCCGGGAACAACATAGGGCAGGTTACCGGGGCCGAGCGCGTGGGAGCAGCCACTGGAATGTCGTCGACGCAGGCGGCAGCCATGGGCGCAGCAGGTCAGCAGGTCAGTAGCATGTCCCACGGTATCGGGACCGAGTTGGCAGTGGATCAGGCGACTCAGGCCGGAGGGGATCCAATTGCGGACCTGGTGACCGGTGCCAACTTTGGAACGAGTCAGGGCATTGGGGGAGGCGCGCAGCTCAATGGGGATACCGGAGGGTCGCCCACCGCAGTTTCTGGCATTGGCCGTTCCGTTGGCGGTTTCCGGAACCTCTCGCAGCGTGCGGCCAACGACATGGCCCGAGCGGCTGCGCAATTTGCGGGGCTATCGCTGGGTGATTCCTTGCGCGGCGAAGCGGGTAACCGGCAGATCGCCATGGGGCCGCAGGCGATGTCGAAGTTCCTCGCAGCTAACCCCGAGCTTGCGAACAACCTCGCCGCAGAGGCCAAGGATCGGCTGAGCACGCATGGCGGCACCCTGTCGATGGCGGTGTCTTCCTCGGGCGATGGGAAGTCGCTTCAGGTCAGCTCCATGAGTCTGCGCAACAGCATGAACGGGCAGGTCGATTGGAGCAGCAACGTGGATGACAGTACCAAACTCAGTAGCGGCGTCCAGTCGACCGCCGGTCCCACCGCGAACAATGCGTTGGCCGCGAGACATGGCCAGGTCGAGGCCATGCGCAACCTGCGGGATGAACTGCAAAGTGCGCTCGAAAGCGGCGATGTGGGTCGGGTGCAGGCCGTTGCCCTGCAGGCGGCGGAATACACCGGGTCGCTACTTAATGTGCAGAGTCAGTCTCAGGCGAACGAACAAGGGATTGATAGTAAATCGTGGGACGCCGACGGGCATCTCCGCGGTGGCAGAGGCATCGGGGGTGGTCGCAAATCGGGCGACGGGGAGGCGCCCTCGGATGGCCGCATTGCCCAAGGCGTCAGGGATCTGGCCACCGGCCGCTTTGCCTCGGCGGCCGCGGAATTCTTGGGGGCCAAAGGGGAAATCGGAGGTGGCGTATCGGTGAAGGGAGAGAGCAGGGACCAACGCACAGAACAAACAAACATATCCGGCGGCGGCTACTACGCTGCGATGTCACAGTGGGCGGCGCAAGCGATGGACGACTACAAAGCGGCGATGGCGAACCCGAACGCGAACGGGACCGCGGTCGTTAACGGCGAGTTCCGCGACATGATGGACACGGCGCAAGGCTACTGGGAGCCCAAAGTCGAACAGCTCATGGATACATCGAAAGAGCAGGGCGAGCAGCTGAACCGGGGCAGCGGCGTGGTCGACGACATGGAGCAACTCGTCGGGGACGCGCTTAAGAAATACTGGTGAGAGTGGGACGAGTTGGGAGATGGGCACTTGGGAGCGACCCCTGGGGCCGCTAAATACTAATTAGATAAACCACTGGTTGCCATATTCATCAAAACCATCGAAGCCGGGAGCGCCATAACGGTGTGGCTGGGTTAATTTATCGTCTACCCAATGCCAGTCACGGTTCCTACGCCGATTCCGCTCGATCCGCGCCATGAAGGCCTCGGGGTCCTTGCGGTAGAGCCACGTCATCCAGGCGTACATGGCCAGTAGGAAAAGCCACCAAACCATCGCAAGGAAGATGGCGGCGACCCAAAACTCCAATTTGGTGGTGAAGGCCAGGGACGTCGGATCCATCAGGAACGGCGCGAACAGCAACAGCGGGCTGAGCCACACCCAGCGCCAGCGGCGGAAGAAGCCGGGTCCGAGGAGCAGGA
>JAKRWE010000247.1 GCA_024712425.1 Chromatiales bacterium | reverse complement strand
CAAAGCTTTCTTGGGTACATTTTGTCACGGGCAAAACCTTGTTCGGATCCAGTGTAACCAACTGAATTTTAACGAACTACACGGGTTTTGCCCTTTTTATTTGTGAAATATTCGGGCTAGCGCTATCCGGCAAGCACTTCCATGCCGCCCATATACGGGCGCAGCACCTCAGGCACGCGCACGCTGCCATCGGCCTGCTGGTAGTTCTCCAGCACGGCCACCAGGGTGCGACCGACTGCCAGGCCGGATCCATTCAGCGTGTGCAGCAGCTCCGGCTTGCCGGTCTCGGGATTACGCCTGCGCGCCTGCAGGCGACGCGCCTGGAAATCCACGAAATTGGAGCAGGATGAGATCTCCCGATACTTGCCCTGCCCCGGTAGCCACACCTCCAGGTCGTAGGTCTTGGTCGAGGAGAAGCCCAAGTCACCGGTGCACAGGGTGACCACGCGGTACGGCAGCCCGAGCTTCTGCAGGATCGCCTCGGCGTGACCGGTCAGTTCTTCCAGCGCTTCGAAGGAATCCTCGGGACGCACCGCCTGTACCAGCTCCACCTTGTCAAACTGATGCTGGCGGATCATGCCGCGCGTGTCACGCCCGTAGGCACCGGCCTCGGAACGGAAACAGGGGGTATGCGCCACCCACTTGCAGGGCGTGTCGCCTTCTTCCAGGATCACATCACGCACCAGGTTGGTGACCGGTACCTCGGCGGTCGGGATCAGGTGGAAATCGGTCCCCTCCAGCTTGAACAGATCCTCCACGAACTTGGGCAACTGCCCGGTACCGTACAGGCTGTCGCTGTTGACCATGTAGGGGACATAGGTCTCGGTGTAGCCGTGCTCGCCGGTATGGATATCGAGCATGAACTGGGTCAACGCACGGTGCAGGCGCGCCATGGCACCGGACATGACCACGAAACGCGAGCCGGTCAGCTTGGCCGCCGCATCGAAATCCAGGCCACCCAGGCCTTCGCCGATGTCGACATGGTCCTTCGGCTCGAAGTCGAACGCCGGGATCTCACCCCAAGTGCGCTCTTCCCGGTTATCCTCCTCGCCCTGCCCGTCGGGCACCGACTCGTGCGGCAGGTTGGGCATACCCAGCGCGATCTCGCGCAGCTGTGCCTGCACCGCGTGCAGCTCCTCCTCGGCGGCCTTGAGCTGGTCGCCCAGGCTCGCCACTTGGTCCAGCAGGGGCTGGATGTCCTCACCGGCGGCCTTGGCGCGGCCGATGGACTTGGAACGGCTGTTGCGCTCGCTCTGCAACTCCTGGGTGCGTACCTGCAGTGCCTTGCGCTGCTCTTCCAGTTCGCGGACATGCGCAACATCGAGCTGATAGCCGCGACGGGCCAGTAGTTGTGCCACCGCGTCGAGTTCGGTGCGCAGGCGTTTGGGATCCAGCATGATTTTTCGGTTCCGGGTTGGGTCGGTTATTCCAGGTTGGCCTTGGCCTGCCAGGATACGGCATGGCCGGGCGGAATCATGTCCCGCAGGTCGTGCAGAATGGTTTCGATACGCTCGGGACGATCGAAGAATTCGATCACGATGGGCAGGTCCAGGGACACGTCCAGCAGGTGCGCCTCGTGCACCCTGCCCGAACCGCCGAAGCCGGCGATCCCCCGGAAGGCCGTTACGCCCGCCACCTGTTCCTCGTCGTGCAGGCGCCTGAGCAGATCGCGGTAACGGCCGCCCTTCTCGCTGCAGTAGATCCGCACCACCGTCACGTCCGTCTGTTTCATGTGCCGTCTCTCCTCAGGCGATCTGCCGCGCCAGTATCACGCCCAGCATGGCAGCCCCGACGCAGGCCGCCACGCTGATCAACATGTTCAGCAGGGCCTTGGCATACAGCGCATCCTGCATCAGGGTCAGGGTCTCGATGGAAAAGGTGGAGAACGTGGTAAATGCGCCCAGGAGCCCCACCAGCGCGAAGGCCCGCCATTCGGCACCGGCCATCAGGCGATCGATCATCAATACATACAGGAAACCCATCACCAGCGAGCCGATGACATTCACCGCCAGGGTGCCATAGGGAAAACCGCGGCCCAGCATGGCGTACACGCCGGAGGATACCCAGAAGCGCAACACCGCCCCGGTTGCCCCGCCCGCCGCAATTGCCAGCACCTGGTTCACGTCCTGCTCCCGCCTCAAAATGCGCATTCTAACCCATTCGCGCAACAACGGAGGAGAAGCAAGCGCCCGGCGCATCCCGCCTAACCCGGATATTTCATCCGCTTCTCGCTTTTCCGGGCGGTCAGTGGATGGAAGATGTGGTGCCTCGAACGGGACGTGGAAAGGCTCGTGAAGGGCTATTTTCTAGGCTGCAGGCAC
>JAKRWE010000246.1 GCA_024712425.1 Chromatiales bacterium | reverse complement strand
GGGTGGTGGCGTGGTGCAGGAGCCGGTCCAGGATGGCGGTGGCGATCACCTGGTCCGAGAACACCTCGCCCCAGTCCACGAACCCCTTGTTCGAGGTGAGGATCAGCGAGGCCTTCTCATAGCGCCTGGCCACCAGACGGAAGAACAGACTGGCCTCCTGGCGGTTCAGCGGCAGATAGCCGATCTCGTCGATGATCAGTACCTTGGGGTAGGTGAACTGCTGCAGTTGCCGCTCCAATCGGTTCTCCGCCTGCGCCCGTTTGAGGCGGGTCATCAGCTCTTCGAGCGTGAGGAACAGCACCCGGTGTCCGGCCTCGGCGGCCTTGACCGCCAGACCGATGGCCAGATGGGTCTTGCCCACGCCCGGCGGTCCCAGCAGGATCACGTTCTCGGCCCGCTCGACGAAGGCCAGGCCAGCCAGTTCGCGCACCACCTTGCGATCGATCGAGGGCTGGAAGCCCAGGTCGAACTGCTCGAGGGTCTTGAGCCAGGGCAGCCGGGCCTGCTTGAGGCGGCTCTCCAGGCCCTTCTGGTGCCGCCCGTTCCACTCGGTGGCCAACGCCTCGGCCAGGAAGCTGCGATAGTCCAGCTCTCGCTTGGCGGCCTGCTCGCACAGGGCGTCGAGGTTGTCCGGCAGGTATTCCATCTTGAGCTTGTGCATCAGGCTGTTCAGTTCCATGTCCCCGCCTCCTCGTAGGCCGCCAGGCTGCGGGTCTGGACGCCGAGATCCTGCCACAGGCGGGCGTGGTGGTCGGGCACGACCTGCCAGCCTTCGCTGGCCGGACGCAAACGGTGCTCGGCCACCAGCTGGCCCTGGGCGTCGAACACCTTCAGATCGCCCTCGAGGGAACGGTGGATCGCCACGCGCTCACCGCACAGATGGGCCGGGACGCTGTAACGGTTACCGGCCACGTCGATGAAGGCATCCAGGGCCACCCGACGGCTCTCACGGTAGCTGGTATCGAAGCGCACCGGCGGCAGGGGTTGCAGCGTGGGCCGTTCCTCGGCAAAGCGGTCGGCGACACGGACCTTGAGGGTGCCGTGAATGCGCGGGTCGGCCACTTCGACCAGCCACTGCTCGAGCTGCTGGTTGAGGTGTGCCAGGCTCTCGAAGACCCGGTGGCGCTGGAAGAAATTCTCCTTCACGTAGCGCACCATCCGCTCGTCCTTGCCCTTGGTCTGGGGCCGATGAGGTCGACAGGCCTTGGGGGCGAAGCCATAGTGCTCCGCCAGTTGCACGAAGCCGGGGTTGAACCGCACCTGGCCGTCAGGTGTATGGGACAGGACGGCGGCCTTCTGGTTGTCCACCCAGACCTCCTGCGGTACGCCACCGAACCACTCGAAGGCGCGCACCAGGCTCTCGTAGGTGTGCTCAGCATCTTCACAGGGCGCGGCCCATACGTGGAAGCGCCGCGAGTGGCCCAGCAGGTTGACGGCGAAGTGCACCCGGCGTGGCTCATCGGCTACCACCGTGTCGATCTGACCCCAGTCCGACTGCAACTGCTTGCCCGGTGGCGCCTCGAAGCGCACCGTGCCTTTCGCCTTGCGCAACGCCCGTTTGGGGCGGATGTAGTCGCGCAGGATGCTGCGCCCGCCCCGATAGCCTTGAGCGCGGATTTCGGCAAAGATCACCTCGGCGTTCCAGACGCCTTCGGATAACAGCTGGTCGATCAAGGGCTTGTAGGGATCGAGCTTGCTTGGTCGAATGCCGGGTCGACGACGGGGCGGCGGCCCGCCACGCCTCAGGGCACGGCGCACCGTGCGTTCCGAACAGCCTACCTCCACGGCGATCTCGCGCAGGTAGCATCCTTTATCCCGCATCTTGCGTATCATGATCCAGTCCTCTCGGTTGAGCATGGCGGCCTCCTCGAGTCTTTGAGCAACCCAAGGATGCCCCACGCTTGATCGGGAGGACATCTCAAACCGTTATTTTGAGGCCATATAGCATCGGTGCTGACAAGGGCCTGGGTGCAGGGCTTCGTCATCTGGTACAACGAGAGCCACCGGCACAGCGCCATCGGGTTCGTCACACCGGCGCAGCGGCACCGTGGAGAGGATGCGGCCATCCTTGCAGCCCGCAAGGCAGTCTACGAGCAGGCCAAGGCCAAGCATCCGGAGCGCTGGTCGGGCGACACCAGGGACTGGTCGAGGCAGGAGGTTGTCTGGCTCAACCCAGCACGCGAAGACGATGCGCCCGGTGGGGCCGAAAACAGAAAACGCGTAGCTGTCAAGTCCCGCATGGTTATAAACCTTCTTTACAAAAATCTCAGGGCGTTTTTGTTGCCATTGCTTGAGCGCCTGAATGGGCGTGACATGGCCCAAGGCACGCTGGGGGATGTGA
>JAKRWE010000245.1 GCA_024712425.1 Chromatiales bacterium | reverse complement strand
CAGGCCTGCACCGGACCATCCCTGGAGATGAGGCGCCCCCTCGTCCCCTCATGACCCCGGACTCACCAAGGGGACATTTCAGCTTGGGAGAAAAGGGGACATTTTAGAATTGGGTTGACACATAGACTTCGAAAACCGCAAAAGTTCCCTAGCCTGCCAGTCCGTGTACATCACTTGAAGTGGGGGTCGTGCATTCCACTGATCATGGAAATGCGGGATGGGTTGAGCTTTTATCTTCTTTGCGCCCTTTGGGTTGAATGTTTTCCACGTTAACGCGGCAGAACCAGCACGGCTTCGAGGCCACCTCCGGGCCGGTTTTTCAGGCTTAGCTCACCGCCATGGGCACGCGCGATGTTGCGCGCGATACTCAGGCCCAGGCCTGTTCCGCCGGTCTGCGGGTTGCGTGAGTCTTCAGCGCGGAAAAAGGGTTCGAAGGCCTTTTCAAGCAATTCATCCGGAAGTCCCGGCCCACGGTCCGCAATCGTGATCTGCAGTCGATCGTCGGCATCCTCGATACCGACCTCGACCTCCTTGCCGTAGCGGATGGCATTTTCCAGCAGGTTGCTGATCGCACGCTTGAGTGCCATGGGCCGCCCTTGATAAGGGGACGCGGCCCGACCGCTTACCCGGATGATGTGCCCCGTGTCGCCGGTATCCTCGCACAAGGTTTCCATCAGCGCATTGATATCCAGTGGGCGCACTTCTTCCTGGAGCGTGATTCCACGCATGAAATCAAGGCTGGATTGCACCATGACCTGCATTTCCTGCAGGTCCCGATCAAATTTGGCCTTCAGCTGCGGATCATCCACCATCTCCAGGCGCAGGCGCATGCGGGTGATAGGGGTTTTGAGATCATGGGACACAGCGGACAGGATGCGTGTCCGTTCGTCCACGAACCGCGCCAGTCTGCGCTGCATGGTATTGAATGTGGCTGCGGCACGCCTCACCTCGAGCGGGCCTTGCTCCGGCAGCGGTGCATGCTGCAGGTCCTTTCCCAGGTGGTCTGCAGCGGTCGCCAGCGTGGACAGCGGCCGCGTCACCCAGCGTACCGCGACAAGGCTGACCCCGAGTACTGCCACCAGCAGTACCAGCAGACCGCCGAACAGGCCCCAGGGCCAGACCAACAACTCGGCTGGCAGTTCGTATCTGAAGAGCCCCCATTGCCCGTGGCTGAGTTGGACCTGGACCATGATGCCATCCGGAGACGTCCTGCCGCCCCACCCCATATGGCGGGCCATCATCCGCCGCATGGGGCCGGGCATAGTGGGCCCGTTATTACGCGCAGGTTCGGCCTGGGTGGGCACATAGGCCATCACCTTTCTCTCGTCTCCCAGGCGGAAGTGCAGCAGCCGGTGCAGCATCCCACCCTGCATGGACGTCTGTTCTTCGTCCGGCAGCTTTGCGGGCTTCTCCCGCAGCGCCACCCGCAGCGGTGGCAGATCCATCGAGTGTGCAAAGAGGGCTCGTTCTGCGGGGGACAAACGGTCGAGCACCGTCACCATGCCAGCAATACGCTGCAACAGGTTGTAACCCGCAACCTGTTCGAGTACCTGGTCTCGATCGCGGAAATGCAGGGCAAAACTCACCAGTTGGGCCAACAGCAACACGCCAACCAGGAGCAGCATCAGACGGGCGCGAATCGTCTCTGGCATCAGTCCCATGAGGCGACCCGTGCAACCCGCGCGGCGAAAAGATAACCCTCGCCGCGTATGGTTTTGATCAATGCCGGGTTGTGCGGATCATCCTGCAGCCGTTTCCTCAGACGGCTCACCTGCACATCGATACTGCGATCGAACGGCCCCCAATCCCTGCCCTGCAGGATTTCCATCAACTGATCACGATTCAATACCCGGTTGGGGTGCGAGAGAAAGGCGTCCAGCAAACGATATTCGCCACTGCTGAGATTGACCACCACGCCTTCCGGCGACACCAGATGGTGGGCGTCGCGATTGAGAGTCCAGCCCTCGAACCGGACCACGCGCGCACTGCCCGCCTCTCCCCTGACCCGCCGGAGTACCCCCTTGATTCGCGCGAGCAGTTCGCGGGGGTTGAATGGCTTGGACAGGTAGTCATCCGCACCCATTTCGAGGCCGACGATCCGCTCCTCGGTGTCATCCAGGGCGGTCAACATGATCACCGGGATATCCGAAGCGGCTCTCAACTGGCGGCACAGGGCCAGGCCGTCGTCGCCGGGCAACATGATGTCGAGGACGATGAGGTCGATCTGCCCACGCTCTAGCAGGCTGTTGAAATTCGCCGCCTGAAGTGGAAGATACCGGTAAGGAAGGAAGAAGGACGAGCAGTACGATGCGTGGCCCGGATATTCAACAAGATGCCCTGTTCAGCACGGTCAGC
>JAKRWE010000244.1 GCA_024712425.1 Chromatiales bacterium | reverse complement strand
GTGCCTGCAGCCTAGAAAATAGCCCTTCACGAGCCTTTCCACGTCCCGTTCGAGGCACCACATCTTCCATCCACTGACCGCCCGGAAAAGCGAGAAGCGGATGAAATATTCGGGTTAGGCGAAACCCATCAATCGCGGCCAGAAACGGTGGGTTTCGCTACGCTCAACCGCACCCTTCGCAGAGCGCATCGGTTGGGGCCACCGTGCGATGTTACGAGTTACGGTACCGAGTTACGGGGACACAATACTTAATTGTCGTTATTGTCGTTCACGGGCTTCGCCGCCTTGGCCCGGGTCAACCGATGATCGGCGTCTGCGTTGATACAGGCAGGACATGAATCGATCCCGGAGACCCGCTGCATGCGCCGAGCCGGCCAGAACATCCTGCTGATCCTGCTGCTTGCCGCGCCCCTGGTGGCCTGGTCGCTGCCCCGGGCGGAGGTGCGCCACCTGCTCGAGCGTACCGGCTTTACACCGACCGAGGACGGGATCCAGCCCTATCTCGCCCTCGACCGGAAACAGGCGATCGCGCACCTGCTGGCGGGTGTGTGAACCGAGCCGCGCACCCCCTTACCGGATTGGGTCGACGAACCACTGCCCGGGCGGCGTCGGCTGCGGGATGCGGACGACGAGGAATCCAGAAAGGCTGCGCGCAAGCTGAACCGGCAGCGACGCTGGGAGCTGAAGGGCTGGTGGTACCGGGAGATGCTGACCACGGACTCGCCCCTGAGCGAGCGCATGACCCTGTTCTGGCATAATCATTTCACGTCCTCACTGCGCAAGGTGTGTTCGCCGCAGCTGATGCTGCGCCAGAATCTGCTCCTGCGGCGGCATGCCCTGGGCAGCTTCGCGGATCTGCTGCATGCGGTCATACGGGATCCGGCCATGCTGGTGTACCTGGACGGCCGCAGCAATCGCAAGGGACACCCCAATGAGAACTTCGCCCGCGAGCTGTTGGAGTTGTTCACCCTGGGCGAGGGCCACTACAGCGAGCAGGATATCCGCGAGGCGGCGCGCGCCTTTACCGGTTACGGCCTGGAGCGGCGTCGCGGGACATTTCGCTTCCGTCCCCGTCAGCATGACGACGGCCTCAAGACCTTTCTCGGCCGGCAGGGCAGGTGGGGTGGGGGCGACATCGTCGACATCCTCCTGGCGCAGCCGCAGACGGCCCGCTTCATTACCCGCAAGCTGTGGGCGGCGTTCATTACCCTGGAGCCGGCGCCAAACCAGCTGGAGACACTGGCGCGCCAGTTCCGCCAGACGGATTACGCGATCCGGCCCCTGCTCGCCGGGATCCTCGCCAGCGAGGCCTTCTGGGATCCGCGCAACCGCGGCAGCCGCATCAAATCACCGGCGGAACTGCTGGTCGGTACCATGCGGGCACTCCAACTGCCGGTTGGCGACGGGCAGCGTCTGGCACGCGCCGGGCGCCGCCTGGGTCAGGACCTGTTCGACCCGCCCAATGTAAAGGGGTGGCCGGGCGGCAAAGCCTGGATCGACAGCGCCAGCCTGCTGGCCCGCCGCGAGGTGATCGGACGCTTTACCCGGGGACCGATGATGGCGGCCGTCGGGCGTCGGATGCGGTCTGGCGGACACCGCGATACCCGGGCGGAACGCGTCAGGCTGCGCTCCCTGTTGTTGTCGCGGTCGCCCGTGAACGAACCCGAGGCGGACACGATGGATGACTATATCGCGCAACTGCTGCTCGATCCCGCCTATCAGCTGAATTGAGGTGCACCATGCAACGCCGGGATTTCATCAGAACACTGTGCGGACTGGGCCTGATCGGGCTGGTGCCCCTGGCCACCGCCGGAGCGGGTCCACAGCGGCGCCTGTTGCTGATCGAGCTGAAGGGCGGCAATGACAGCCTCAACACCCTGATACCCTATGCCGATCCCGCCTATCGTCGTCTGCGTCCGAGGATAGCGATAGAAAGGGAGCGGGTACTGCAACTGGACGAACGCCAGGGCCTGCATCCGGCACTGGCGCCATTGATGACGTCCTGGAGGGCCGGCGAGCTGGCGCTGGTACGGGGCCTGGGCTATCCGGAACCGAACCGCTCCCACTTTCGTTCGATCGAGATATGGGAGACAGGCAGTGCGGCGGACCGTTACCTGGAAACCGGCTGGCTGGCGCGTGCCTTCGGTCGGGCGGCCGATGCGGGCAGGCGTCCGCAGGCGGTGGTGCTGGGTGGAGGAAGCGGTGGTGTATTCGTCGGGCCGGGGCTGGACAGCATCATCATGGATGATCCGGAACGCTTCCTGAAGGTGGCCCGCCGCCTGCCGGCGCATGCCGCTAACCCGAATATTTCATCCGCTTCTCGCTTTTCCGGGCGGTCAGTGGATGGAAGATGTGGTGCCTCGAACGGGACGTGGAAAGGCTCGTGAAGGGCTATTTTCTAGGCTGCAGGCACA
>JAKRWE010000243.1 GCA_024712425.1 Chromatiales bacterium | reverse complement strand
GTTTCCGCAACAAGGAGCGCTTTGCCAATGCCATCTACTTCCACCTTGGTGGACTCGATCTATACCCGGAGGGTATCTGCCGGTGAATGTTACCCACCTGATTTGGTGAAGAGCCTTTTTTTATTATTACTACTACCCGCGTTCGAATCTTGCACGTCTGAATTTTGAACCGGGGTTTTGGCCGGGTTCGAATTTTGGTCATGGTCTTTCTGTGAAGAACCTCCATCGCTGGCCGCCTTCCGCAACTGCCGGATGACCCTGGGGGTAAACGAGAAGAAACGGCGTGGCCGCGCATGCTCGGACGCTGACAGGGACTGTAGGCGCCGCTCGATGGGATGTTCCGGGCTGCAGGGATCATGTCCGTTCTGGATATCCTCATCGATGGAGGCGAGCATCCCTGTCGCCACCAGCCGCACCCGGGCATGACTATGGCCTTCCGCCTTGCGGAGAAACTCCATGTAGCTGCGATCCAGGTGGATCACATCAGCCAGCGGCAAGGGTTCATCGTGCAGCGCATACAGGTTACCGCGGAATCGACCGTTCGATTTACGCAAGCGCCCGCACAGGGTCAGCCAGCGGGTTGCGCGCAGGATGGCGATGGCCCGAGCCACCGTGGATCGTGACGAGATATTGGCCAGCCTGGCAATGGCATGGTAACTCGGGAAGGCGGTATTGCCACCGGTGTCACGAACCGCCAGCATGATGACCATCCACACCAGCTTGTCCACCGGCTCGAGGACCGGATCCTGTATCACCGCAGTGGGGAACGCGTGGTGCCGGTTGCCCAGGAAGATCATCGTGTCGGCAGCGCCACTGCCGGACGAGGCCTCTACACGGGTGACGGTCTCCTGGATCAGCGCATCAAGCGCTGCAGTCTCCGGACGAATGGGGGGCGATAGATCATCCATTGCCACCGACCTGAACGGCACCATCGTCACTCTCGCCGGTCAGGTTTCCATACTCGGCCCAGCGCTGAGTGAGGTTCCAGACGGCACGCATCGCGACACCGGTATTCCGGTGAAGCGCCAGGTAGTCGGTGGGTGCCAGCAGCCCGGTCGATTCCCCGTCGAACTGCTTCGACCAGACCTCCCAGAGCCGATGGGAACTCGCCTCGTCGGCCTCGGGTGGACGGCCAACGGCCGGATTGACCGACAGGGTGCGTCGCAGCCGGCTGTAGTCCCGGGCATTCAGACCGAACAGAATCAGCAGCATCTCATGCGGTGCATCGGCTGCGATCAGGGAATGCAGGGTCTCTTCGGACTCCCGCTGCGTTCGCAGGTGCTCGATCATCGGCCAATACACCTGCCGGTTCAGAGCGATGTCCAGGCAGTGCGCGCGCAGCGACTCGATCCGGTAGAGGTCTGACAGGTTCATTTCCCGCAGTGCCTCGATCTCACGTGGGCCGAATTTCATGTTGTGTAACGCCGCATGGTCACCCTCGGCCAGGCAGCGCATGGCGTACATCAGTACAGTGGTGACCAGATCGGATTCCTTGGTAGTCTCCATTCCCCTACTCCCAGATCGATACGCCGGTGTCTGCGGCGGCCCGACGGATTCGGCGATAGGCATCCATCAGGCTGAGAAGATCCTGCCAGTCCCGGTCATCGATGGCCTGCCACAAGCGATAGCCGGTATGCCCCGGATCGAGCGTCCAGATACTGCTGAACAACAGATCCGCATCCTCGGTCTCGAGGGCGCGGCGCAGGATGGACTCCTCCGGCAGCAGCGGCAGGATCGATTCAAGCGGGGCGAAGGTTATTTCCGAGCAGGCCGCCAGTTGCCACCACAGCGTGGTGAGCTGACTCAGGCTCTGTTCATCGAGCTGATCCGGCAGGGTCGGATCGGGCACGTCCCGCAGCACGAAACCCAGTCCCTTGCCAGGTATGGGCTCGACCAACTCTCCCATGCCATTACGCTGCGCCAGTCGGGCAGCCAGTGTCCAGGCCCGACCGCGTAAGGACTTCAGGTCGGTCGGTACAGCATTACCGGGAGACACAACGGGCGCACTCGACGACTCATCGGGTACAGCTATGACCTCATGGTCCTGCTCCGGACTGTGAACGATATCTTCTGACGGATCCTCATCGTCCGCAATCGATTGCTCCGGTACTTCGCTCGCAGGCGGCGCAGCGGCAACCGCACCGCTTGTATCGGTTGGCTGCAGCAACATCCCTGCCTCTGCGACCGCCCCATCGTCTTCACCCTCAACAGCAGGCTCATCGCCTCTCGTCTCATCCTCCTCCTGGATCGACAGCTTGCGGCCCTCCAATCGTGCATCGAGCATTATCCGTATCGTCTTGTTAATGCCCATCTATTCTGACCCACCTATGGCCAACAATTTTGACCCACCCATCGGGGCATTCCGGGCCATGTGGCCGTACCCTTTCCGTCGTTTTTTGACACGGGCGACGGGAGGC
>JAKRWE010000242.1 GCA_024712425.1 Chromatiales bacterium | reverse complement strand
CCCCAGCCGGTCCACCGTCTTCTGTGTCATCGCAATGGTCTCCTCTGTCACCACCCCTCCCGAAATCAAAAGGGGACATTTTAGAATTGGACAAAGGGGGCATTACTGCTTTGGACTAACATGGTCGAACAAGCCCATTGACAAGGGTTTCCCGGTATCGGAGAATCCCCACCCCTTCGGCAAGGTAGCTCAGTTGGTTAGAGCACCGCACTCATAATGCGGGGGTCGGCAGTTCAAATCTGCCCCTTGCTACCATCTTCGTGAAAAGGCCCCGCTTCGGCAGGGCCTTTTTCTATTTGCGGATGCAGAAATGCAGTACCGGCCCTGGTGATTCGTGTAATTCGTGGGTCAATGCCGCCTGCCTGTTGCACCAGGCGGCAACGGCCTGCGCCTCTTCCTGCCCCCCCGGGTGGCCGCGGTAGGCCAGTACCGACAGCGCGCCGCCGGAGCGCAGCAGTGTCAGCGCCTGTTCCAGGGCCTCCAGGGTGGAGTTGGTCCCGGTGGTGGTGGCGTGGTCGGCACCCGGCAGGTAGCCCAGGTTGAATGTGACCGCTGCCACCTTCCCGCACAGCGCCGGCAGCAGCCGCGCCATCTGTTCGTGGCCGGCAAGGTGCAGTTCGGCCGGTGCGGCGGCTCCGGCCGCCGCCAGACGCGCCCGGGTGGCGAGGATGGCAGCGGGCTGGATGTCGAAGCCGTGCACCCTGCCGCACGGCCCGACCGCCTGGGCAAGAAACAGGGTGTCATGGCCATTGCCCGCAGTGGCGTCGATGGCGATATCCCCGGGGCACAGCTGCGCTCGCAGCAGCTCGTGCGCCAGACGGGTCAGTGGGCGATGCCGGTCGTTCATTGCTTGAAGCGTCCGATGTCCGCTGCCGGTGGCAGTGGGTGCTGCTCCAGCAGGTGGTCGCACATGCGTTCGCTGTACCAGGGGATGCTCAGGGCGCCGCGCGCACCGAAACCGTTGAACAGGTGCAGGCGCGAATGCGAGCGATGGGTGCCGATCAGCGGCTGGCGGTCGCTCGTCGCCGGTCGTACGCCGGCTGCGTGTTCCTCGATGTGGATATCGCTGTCGTCCTCCAGCAGGCGGTGCAGGCCGTCGAGGAGGGCCTCGCGACCCGCGGCGGTCGGCTTGCAGTCGATGTCGTGATGCTCGTGCGTGGCGCCAAAGCGATAGTTGCCGTTGCCGAGCGGGAGAAGCCAGTTTGCACCGTTGATGATGTGGGTGCACAGGGTGCGCCCGGAGCGGAGGCGCAGCAGTTCGCCCTTGTCGGGTTGCAGCGGAAGCTCAGCGAACCAGGGGTTGTCCCGCATACGATAGCCCTCGCAGCAGACCAGGTGTCTGGCCTGGTGCCGACCGAGGTGCACCCCGTCTTGCCCGATGGCGATGTCCTGGTGGCGGGTGTGCTGGCGCACCACCGCGTGCCGTTTATCCAGCCAATCGTGCAGATCGTCCAGGAGTTGCGGCAGGTCGACAAAGCCGGTTGCCTTCTGCCCGAAGCCGCCGTGCGGAGAGCGGATGCCGGGGTCGGCCTGGCCAGGTGCCAGAGGGGCGCCCAGATAGGCAGCCACCGCGGGGTTGTTGCGTTGGCGTTCGTAGAAGCGTCGCTGCCTGGCTGAGCGCAGCAGGCGCTGCATCGGCACTTCGTGCAGATAGGGCGCGCTGCCCAGGGTCTCCGCTATCGCCCTGTAGGTCGAACGCAGGCTGGCAAGCCATTCGGCGGTGTCCGGTGCCGCATTGAAACGCATGCCGGCCATGGGGTTTATCAGGCCGGCCGCCACGCGCGAGGAGGAGGTGGCGTGGCCGTCGTCCAGCACCAGCACGCGCTGTCCGCGCTGGATCAGTTGCCAGGCCAGCAGGCTGCCAGCCAGTCCCTGTCCCAGTATGAGATAGTCGTGCATATACGGCTCCGTGGGGCGTGTTCTGCCTATTCTACGGCGTCTCTGCCAAGGCGTGCCTTGATGCTGGGCCATTCAATGTGGGAGTCGCCCGGGCGGCGAAGGTTCGCTGGCAATCCAGTTCCTTCGGGGCGGAGCCTGTAGGAGCCGTCTTGGCGGCGATGCCTGGTCGAGATGCCTCCAGGGCCTGGGCAATGGCGTCGCGTGCTGCCCCGGCCAACGACTTGCGCTCGCGCCCCTGCGAGGGGATGGGAGGGCAGAAGTGGACATGCACCTCGCCGCCCGGACGCCGCAGCAGGCCGAGCAGGTTTTCGGCCAGGCTCTGGTTGTCTATATAGGGGGCCAGGGAGTCGGTCCTGCCGTCGCACAGGTAGCGGATGGCGACGGGTGCCACCGGCACCCCGGTATCGATGGCGGCGCTGAACAGGCGCGGGAAGAAGCGTTTGACCTTGTGCCCGTCGCTGGTGGTGCCTTCCGGGAAAAGGGTCAGCATCCCCTCGTGCTGCAGGTGTTCTGCGATCACCCGGCTGAGGGATCCGGTATCCCCGCCGCCGCGGCGAATGAACAGGGTGCCGCCACGCATTGCCAGCCAGCCCACCAGGGGCCACTTGCGCACCTCCGCCTTGGACAGGAAGCAGGTGGGCAGGAGGTGGCCGAGCACGACGGGGTCCAGCCAGGAGATGTGATTGGCCACCACCAATGCCGGGGCGACCGGCGGGGTGCCCGATGTGGTGATGTCGAGCCGCAGGATGCGGCCTATTCGGCCAAGCCACCATGCCGCGACCCGGTGGTTGACCAGCCAGTAGCCTTTGTCGTCCCGATGTGTGACCAGGGGGACGAGCATGAGCCCCACAAGGAAATGGGCCGCCAGCAGGGCGGTGCGCCAGGGGACCCGGATCAGCGGCACGACAGGACGCCCTTTCACATCAGTCACTGTCGCGCTCGTCGCCGTGCTGGCGTACATATTCGTACATCACGATCGCTGCGGCGATGCTCGCATTCAGGCTCTCCATCTCGCCGGCCAGCGGAATAGCCAGGGTGCGGATGTCCGGATAGTGGGCCGGATCGAAACTCAGCCCGAATTCCTCGTTGCCCACGATAAAGGCGCTTTTTTCCGCCAGCCGGGTATCCGGGAGGCGGTTTTTCCCGTCCGCGGTGAGGGCATACAGGGTGTAACCGGCCTCGTGAAGCGTGTGGTAGGCCTGATCGAAGGTATCGTGAAAGCGTGCCGGCACCTTGCGGAAGGCCCCCTTGGCCGGTGCCGGGTCGAATACCCCGATGTTTACCAGGTGAACCTCCGCGCCACTGAATGCCTGCACGCTGCGGAATATCTTGGGGACATTGTAGCCTGCCTTTAGCAGGCTGTTGAAAACCGTGCCGATTCTGCCCTGTTTTCACCAGACGGAGGGGATCGACGGCCATTGTTGCGAGTTGAGTTGACCCAAGAGGCCCAATGCACTGGAAAATGCTG
>JAKRWE010000241.1 GCA_024712425.1 Chromatiales bacterium | reverse complement strand
CGTATTACCGATACGTGAACACACGCAGCGGCGCGCGTGTACTAATCTCACGAGAGGGGCGCGCGTACAGGGTGGCAGTACAGTCAGCAGCGATCAATGCGGGGGCGGACAAAAAATTATCCGGCAGATTGCATGTAGTGATCAAAGCGTATCCACCCGACCGACGGCGGAGGGACCTCGACAATTTGCTGAAATCCGCGCTGGATGCGCTGCAGCACGCAGGCGTATTTGTAGACGACGGGCAAATCGACATCCTCGAGGTGCGACGCATGACACCAGGCATTAGCAGGCATTCTGGGACGCTGTCTGTATACGTGACAGAGATCGGGTCAGCGCGGTAGGAAATGTCATGCTCGAGTTGAGACATTTTACACCACAGGAGTTTCGCGGCTGGTACCCGCGTATGGATGCGCGACTTCTGACCCTGCTAGACGAGTTCCGCCATCAGCTCGGCGAGCCTGTCATGGTCTCTCCAGCGCACGGGGCTATCGGGCGCCACCTCGGTCTGGACAGTCTCAGTTGGCACAATATCGACGCGCGCGGCTCCGTGCGTGCGATTGATATCATGATCCCTGGCGTAACGCAGATGGTCTACACCACGGCCAGGGATCTGATAGGGCTGGCACAGCGCACAGGTTTTGGAGGAGTAGGTGTTTACCCTGATTGGCACCCGCTGCCGGGTATGCACCTCGATGTTAGACCGCAACTGCACGGGGCCGCGACTACCTGGGCCCGGCGTGGCGGGACGTATATGACGGTGGAGGAGGCGCTCGGCGCCGAATGATTGGTTGATTATGTTTGATGACGTGTTGGTGAGGTTACTGCCGGTAGGGCTCACATTGGTGATTGCGCCGCTGATCTGGACCGTAAAAAATCTGGTGCAGGACGTGCGGCAGTTGCACCAGGAGCTGAGGGAATGTAGGGCTCACGTGGCGCAGACATACGTGCGTCGCGATGATATCCATCGCGAGCTCAATGATATTAAAAAACTGCTGTTCGGTCTGGCACGGGGGGCTGAGTGATGCCTCGGCGTGCATATACAGTCTGTATATCCCGGGGTTGCTCGCGTATTGCTACGACGGACGACGGTCACTGTGCCCGTCATGAGGGCGAGCGGCCACCCGGCAAATGGGCCGGGAATCGCGGCGGGTACGGGCACAGCTGGCGGGCGCTGAGGGATGCAGTGCTCGAGCGAGATAGCCACCTGTGCCAGCCGTGCCGACGTGCTGGACGGCTGACGGTAGCACGCGAGGTAGATCATATTACGCCTCGCAGCCGTGGAGGCACTGAGAGCCCCGAAAACCTGCAGGCTATATGCGCCCAGTGCCATAGGTCTAAAACGGCCTCAGAGGGCGCCGCAGCCCGTCACGGGGCACCCCCCGGGGGTCAAATACCTGTGGTTCGGCTACGTGATATGAATGTGGGATAGGTTTTTTCGCACGGCAAATTGAGATTTTAGGATCGCCAGTAGCATGAGAGGAAAAAAACCAGGCAGGGTCGTCGACCTCCCATCCGCCGTAGCGGCGCGGGAGGCTGGCGTCCTCGAGCTCCGAGAGGCACGTAAAACCGCTAATCGCATCCGCCCGCGCGAGCTCGAGGGCGCGCCAAAAAAAATCTGGTCTAATATCGCGCCGCGCATGATTCTGCTCGGCCGCCTCACGCCGGAGACGGCTGACGCCCTGGGCGAATACTGTGTTGCACTCGCCGAGGTGCGCGAGCTGCGCGCTGAAATCAAATCATCCGGCCGTGTGGTGGAGAGCGACGGCCGTTACGGCGCACAGATGCATAATTCTCCGCTCGTGCAGCAATACGATAAGGCGTGGGCTCGCTGGCGCAATTTGGCCGCAGCTTTTGGCGGCACCCCATCTGACAGCCGCGGTATGCCGGCGCCGCCAGAGGCCGGTGATAATGATCCGTGGGGCGACCTCTGATCTATGCGGAGACAGCCACACAGTATGCCCGCGACGTAGTAGCCGGAGACACAGTTGCCGGCGAGCTAACCAGGCTGGCGTGTCAGCGTCATCTCGACGATCTGGATCGGGACTGGCAGTATGAATTTGACGCAGCCCGCGCCGACAGGGCTTGCAGATTTATAGGCCTATTGCCGCACATCAAGGGCCGTCTCGCTGGCCAGCTCATACGCCTAGAGCCATGGCAAATATTTATCGTCGCCAGCATTTTCGGCTGGATCCATCGGGATACAGGCCTGCGCAGATATCGCTCTGCATATATCGCGGTCGCCCGCAAAAACGCAAAATCTACACTGTCATCTGGCATCGCGCTGTATATGCTGTGCGCCGACAACGAGTCGGGCGCGGAGGTTTATAGCGCTGCAACGACGCGCGATCAGGCGCGAATCGTGTGGGCCGATGCGCGGGCGATGGTGGCCAGGACTCCAGGCTTGCGCCGCAAATTCGGTGTCAAAAACTTCGCACATCACATAGAAATACCATCTG
>JAKRWE010000240.1 GCA_024712425.1 Chromatiales bacterium | reverse complement strand
CTTCATGCTGGGAGGTGAGAGCTATCGACTGAAGCACAAACGCGAGAGCTGATTTTTTGTCGCCCCGGGTGGGTCAATTTTATTGGCCGAAAGGGGGTCAAAATTATTGGCCATTGACATCGTATCGGGCATCCAGCTTTAGGGTTCACTTTCTTGTCTTTATCGCATTGTTCCTGATCAATGGCACTGTCTCGGCGGCGACTATCACCATGCCGAGTACGCTTGTCAGCGACACGACCAATTACGTACTGCTGTCCTCCTCCGGCACCACGCCATCGGTCAGCGGGTTTACTTCGCTGAGGATTACTGTAGCTGTCACGAGTGGCACATTGAAGATCACGCAGACAGCGGGGCTGACAGCGCCGACTGGTTTCACGACCGCACAATGGAGCAGCGGCGCCGCTGAGATAGCTTTTGAAGGCACACAAGCCGATGTGAACAACGCCCTTGCCACTTTGCAATACCAGGGTGGTGGCGCTGGTGTCGCCACGTTGACTGCATCGGCGACACCAACGGGTGCGGCATACTTCAGTGGGAACGGCCACTATTACGAAGCGGTTTCCACGGGCACAGATATTAATTAGACCGATGCAAAGGCCGCCGCCGCGGCAAGAACCTTCAATAGTCTCACTGGCTATCTGGCTACCGTTACGTCCGCTGCGGAACAACAATTCGTGGAAAGCAAGTCATCGGGGGTGGACGCCTGGCTGGGCGCCAATGATGAAGCAAGCAATAACACATGGGAGTGGGTAACCGGGCCTGAGGCCGGCACACACTTTTTTACCCAGACATCCGGCAGGCCGATTCCGCCGGGTAACGGCGGCGGGACTGCAGTGGACGGTTCGTACACGAACTGGGATACAAATCTGACTGGTTGTGGGGCCGGTTGTACTTTTGATGAACCCAACGGTCTATATTCAGGGAGCAACGCGGGCACTGAGAATTACCTGGAAGTCAAGGCCAACGGAAAATGGAACGACTTGATAGATAATCAACCAGGTATCAGAAAGTATGTCGTGGAATATGGGGGGATTGCCTGGAGAGACAGCAACGGTACAGGCAAATACCACGCTCACGCTGATATCGACGCAAAATCCACCGGAACTGATCAGTTCGAACCCGGCTGACAACGCCACAGGGGTGGCGCTGAATACCACGATTACACTGACATTCAGTGAAGCGGTAACGGTGCAGTCCGGTAATCTGACCATTTACAGGAGCGCCGACGATTCGGTGGCTGAGGCCATTCCCCTTTCGGGCAGCAATGTGCAAGGCGCCGGTACGGCGACGCTGACGATCACACCCTCCAGCCTGTTGGCCGCATCGACGGCCTACTACATAAACATCGATGCAACGGCTCTCAAGGATACGGGAGGGCAGGCCTTCGCCGGGATCGCGGACAAGACCACGCTCAATTTCACCACCGGCAATTCGGTGCCGAATCCACTGGGTGATCCGAATGTCGTTTCAGGGATAAAGGCGCAGGCAAATATCAGCACGCGCTTCATGCAGCATACGACCTACGCTATTCTGGACCGGATGGAGTGGTTGCGTCGTCACCGGGGGAATAGCAAGCTGTCCCATCAGGGACTGCGATTTACTTCGTCCGATCCGGGAGTCAACCGCCTGGCTGGCATGCTGCCATATTCGGATTATCTGTCCAATGCCGCAGACACCCTGCTGCCACAAGGATGGTCTGTGTGGACCGCAGGTGCCGTTACTGTCGGGGACGTCGGTGGTAACAGCAGTCGGGATATTAAGAGTAAAGGGATTTCGATTGGAATCGACAGGGAAATAAGCGACAAGACCATCATGGGTGCGGCGATACGTTTTGGTCATGACGATCTGGACACGGCCGGCCAGGGTTCGAGCCTCAGTAGCGACGCATACAGTATTTCCGTATACGGGTCCTATTCATATGATGAGGACATTTTCATCGACGCCGTCATCGGTGCGAGCAGACTGGATTTCGACCTCGTCAGGCAACACACAACCGGTACCCTGACGGGATCCCGGCGTGGAAATCAGGTATTCGGATCCGTTGTATTTCGAACCAGAATGGATCAGGGAGGGGTGTCCTTGTCGCCCTATGGCCGTGTGGACCTTGGTTACACGCGATTGTCCGCATATCGGGAATCCGGCACGAGCGCGGCGCTGAGCTACAAGCAACAGGATATCCAACATGCGCAGATTTCAGCAGGATTGCTTGCGGATTACAGGGTCGTAATCCCTGGTGGGATCATTAAGCCACATGGACGAATCGAGTACGGTGCGGATGTGAGTCCTTCCTCGGATGCTGTGGTGTACTACACATCAGCGCCCGGGACAGGCTATAAACTGTCGGTCGATGCGCAATCATTCTCCAACATCAGGGGCGGAGTGGGCTTCGATCTGGATATGGACAGCGGTCTGTCCCTAACAGGCTGTTGAAAACCGTGCCGATTCTGCCCTGTTTTCACCAGACGGAGGGGATCGACGGCCATTGTTGCGAGTTGAGTTGACCCAAGAGGCCCAATGCACTGGAAAATGC
>JAKRWE010000023.1 GCA_024712425.1 Chromatiales bacterium | reverse complement strand
CTGACCGTGCTGAACAGGGCATCTTGTTGAATATCCGGGCCACGCATCGTACTGCTCGTCCTTCTTCCTTCCTTACCGGTATCTTCCACTTCAGGCGGCGAATTTCAACAGCCTGTTAGAGGTACGCTCGAAAAAACCGCCCCAAGTGGGGCGGAAAGTCAGGGTCAAATAAGCCAGCGGGCAATGCCCAACAGGCTGGATCCTGTGAATCCGGCCTGCATCAACAGCAGGCCATAAAGGCGCTTGCGCAATCCCAGTACGATCCAGAATCCATTGGAAACCAGGAAGGCGACAAAGCCATAGCCCGACCACTGCGGATCATTGATCGCCAGCAACCAGGCACCCAGCAGGCCGGTCAGGCTGCCTGCCCATTCGATACCTCTGTCCATGGATGTTCCTCCGTGATGAGCCGGCGGAGCTTGCGATCTACCGGCCGGTTCAGACAGCCCTGCTGCAGCGCCTCGAATAACGGCAGCTCCGGTATCTGGACCTGCTGACGCTCCCGCAAGCGGGCCGCCAACGTCTCGTAGAGCTCCAGCGTTCTCGCATTGAGCTTGCCGTCGGTGTGTTCGAGAAACAGCAGCACCTCCACCTCGGTTGCCTCACGCAGCGAGGCCTCCGTCCGGTGGTGATGCACGATCTCCCGCACATGCTCACGGTAGCCCAACAGATCTATGCCGCGACCACTCGGCATCATAAGCCGGCTACGCAGCAGGGGAACCCGTGGTGCCTGGCTGTCACGTTCGGACATCGCCAGCAATGTCCACTCGGTGAGCAACATCCGGTCATTGAGCGACAGGATGCGATTGGCGAACTCAACCATGGCGAGCCGCCTTCAGCACACGCCATGCGCGGCGATAGGCCTCCCGATAGAGCATCTCCTCCAGTGCGCGGCGCGGCTGAAAGTCGAACTCCAAGGCATCGATGGCCTCCATCGTGACCTGCTTGCGGTACGCCAGGTGGAAGTACGCGGTCACGTACTCCCAGTCCTTGCCGTAGGACAGAGCCCGATCAATCTGCGCCTTGAGCAGACGGCGAGCGATAAGATCCGCCTCCTGCTTCGGCATTTTCTGCTTTTCCATCTCCCGGCGCATATCCCAGTAGGACTGCGAAGGATGGAAAAACCTGTTCTGGCTGCCGGCTGGTGTAGCAATACATCCCGGTTGCCACTCATCGTTCAACTCACCGTAGACGATACGGCCGATCTTTGCCCAACCCAATGGGTCGGTGCTCAGGTTCACGGTGACCTTCACGCCAGCCATCACCGCTGTGGCCTTGCGGTTTTTTACCGCCAACCGCTGAGTTCTCGACTCCACGGTACGCCTGGCGTGGCGGATCGCCTCGGGGATGGAAATCCCCGCGTTGCGCAAGTCCGCATAGGCCGCTCGGGCCTCGGTCTCTTTGGCGTTTGAACGTAGCGCGATTGCTTTCATTGGCTTCTCCAATTACAACAGTCCCCCCACCTGGGGACTGTCAAAATAATCAGTGCCCGAGGTGGCAGGTTGTCGGTTTTGGTTTCAGCGCAACGCAAGCAGTGCTTGGATGCGCGTCTGCGGGCGACAAAGATGTCGTGCCCGCGTGGGCGCTTTCTTCCGATCCATCGCAGGGGACACCGGCGTACGACGTACGCGCGGGGCATTCCACAGATTGATCGGTGGCAGCGCCAGATCAGGCCAGGTAATCATGGATTCCCTCCTTTTCTGGTTGCCTTCACCCTGCCGAGTGGCAGGTACGTGCTGGTTGTATTTCCGTGGTCAGCTACCACGACCGGACAAGCCGGTGAAAAACAGGCTTTGTTAAGCCCACTCGCAAGCAGGCTTAAAAAAGCCCCGGCCACAAGGGCCGGGAAAGGAGGTCGAACCTCAAGTTGCTCCGTTTAGGCAGCAATCTGCGCCAGGTTGAAACGCTCGCGCCCCCCGTAAGAGGCCTGGATCTCACCTTCGACTGTCACATCGACAAAGGCGATACCCAAAATCCCACTGGGACGTGGGTACTCGATCGAGACCGACTTGCCCTGGTAGTCCCGGGTCAGGGTCTGTTCGAGATCCGCAAGCGAATGACATTGGCGGTCATTGCCAAAATTGCGTATGCGATACATGGCGTACCTCCAGGTCACGGTTGGTCGCGCTGCGTCCAGGCCCCGGTCCGCAGGGCCACGGTCGCAAACGCGTGGGTTTGGAAGTACTCAAGGCTCTCCCGAGAGATCGGCAGACCCTCCTCACTGCTGGTACCGATGTAGTACCCAGCCGCACTGGAGAGGACCTCGAGCGGGCGACAGCCAAAGCCGTACCGTTCGGCGAGAATGCCGTGGGATCGTTGACACATCACCACCTCCTCAACCGCAATCGCCAGTGGTTCCGCAGGCCGTGCAGTAGCTGCACCCGTCCCGACGGATCACGGCATAGTTACCGCACTCCGGGCAACGCGCGCCAGCCATCTGACCGTTCTCGACTGCGCCTGTCGCTTTGAGCGGCACGATATCCGCCGCATCATTGGCCGCCTGGCCGTCGATGGTCAGCACACCGGTCGCCTCCATGGGATATCCCTCTTCATCGAGGATGCCCAACATGGCGAAGCGGTGAATCACCAACCGTGCCAGATAGGCCACCGTGGACGGGAACACCCGGCTGCGCTGCTCACCCGGCACCTTGGCCCAGAAATCACCCCGCACCTCGGCGTAATCGAGCAGCTGACGCAACTTGGCTCCGATCCAGGCCGGATCGGCTACCCGCATATCCCACGAGAGCAGTTTGCACAGCCCGTCGAGTACCCGCGGATATTCTCCAGCGAGCCACAACGAATAAGGACGACGCTGCCCATTGGGTAGGGTCAGTTCCTTTAGGCCCAGGACGAAGTCATCGCCCATCGCCTCGTTGTGCACATCGACGGTCCAGGACATAGTGCCTTCGGTACCGGTCTTCGGCTCCTTGCGGAACAACACGGCGTCCATGACAGGCGTTGGCCCTTCCAGGTCGAACGTGCCGAGCTGTTCACAGCGGTAGTTCACCAGTGTGGCGAACCCGGCCACCAGGCTGGGTACCTGTTGCCGATCAACCGTTGGCGTAGGCAGCGTCAGGTCAAAACCGTCGTCTGCCGATGCCTTGCACAGGCTATCGAGCTTTGCCTTCAGGAACGTGCGGTCGTTGCACCGCATGTCCATCGACAGGCTCTTGGCCAGCGCACCCAGGGCACGCGGCTGCTCGGCACCATTGACCCACACCTCGAACGGATAGTCGGTCCCGTTCTCGATGTGCCCGACGAATACCGCAAACTGGTATCCGTGGGGATGGTCGACCATGTAGCACCAGGCGGGATTGCCCGCCGGAAGATCCGGCCGCTTCTGCCAACGCAGACTGGCCAGGGCCACCGTCGGAACCTCCTTCAGCCGTAGCCGACGGTCCGGATCCGATTGCTCCAGGTCCTCCGGTTGAACAGCAGCCTGTGCCTGGTCCTTGGCGTCGTCCTCCTGACTACGAAGGACCGACTGGACATTGGGATTCTCGCGGAAGGTCGTGACACCCTTGAGACCTTTTTCGAAGGCGGACCGATAGATGTCCTTAAAGTCCTCGTAGGGATAGTCGCTCGCCACGTTGATCGTCTTGCTGATTGACGTGTCGATGTACGGCGCGACCGCCGCCACCATCTCCAGATGCGCTTCCGCCTCCATATCGCGCGCCCGGACCCAATGCGCCGGCAAACCAGCGATTACTTCTTCGACCGGCTCGTCCTGTGCACCGAGGTGCTGCTGATACAGCCGAAAGGCATGGTCCTTTGCCTGGTACGACTTCCAACTACCGTCCGGCTGCTTGACGTTTCGGGCCACGATCCACTCGAATACGGGCTCAATGCCCGAGGAGCAGTTGTCACCGAACGCCAGCGATACCGTCCCAGTCGGTGCGATCGAGAGCAGATGGGAGTTCCTGATCCCATGCGTGGCGATTGCCTCACGGATTCCCTTTGGCAAACGGCGGGCAAAGCCCGACTGCAGGTACGCCTCCGCCTCGAACCGCGGAAACGCGCCCTTCTCCCTGGCCAGCTCGACCGATGCCTCGTAGGCCGTATCGCGCATGGTCTGCGCAATCGTGGCAGCCATACGGCGGGCCTCCTGGGACTCATAGGCGAGTCCGAGCATGATCAGGGCATCCCCCAGACCAGTGAAACCCAGACCAATGCGCCGTTTGGCCATCGCCTCGTTCCACTGTTCTTCCAGCGGCCAGTAGGTGATATCCAGAACGTTGTCGAGCATCCTCACCCCAATGCGGGAGAGCTCCGCCAGCTTCTCGTAATCGAAGCGGGCGGTCGCGGTGAACGGGTTCCTCACCAGTTTGGCGAGGTTGATCGGCCCGAGGCAGCAACAGCCATAATCGGGCAGTGGCTGTTCTCCGCACGGATTCGTCGCCTCGATCCGCTCGCAGTAGGCGAGGTTGTTCTCGGCGTTCAGGCGGTCGATGAAGAGCACACCGGGATCGGCGTGATCATAGGTTGATCGCATGATCTTCTCCCACAGGTCGCGGGCACGGACAGTACGATAGACCCAACGCTTACCATCCTGGACAGCGCCATTGGCCTTGCTCTCGTCGTCAGGTTCGGCCTTGTGCACCAGTGCCCAGTCCGCATCCTGCTTGACCGCTTCCATGAAGGCATCGGTGACGCCCACGGAGATGTTGAACCGTGTCAGTTCTTTCTCCTCCCAGGGCGCCGCCTTTGCTTCGATGAAGGCCTCGATGTCGGGATGATCGCAGCGTAGTACGCCCATCTGGGCACCACGCCGTGATCCCTTCGAGGATATGGTGTCGCACATGGCGTCGAAGACGCGCATGTAGGACAGTGGGCCCGATGCAATGGACCCGGTTCGCTTGACCTTCGCACCCTTCGGTCTGATACGTGAAAAGTCGTAGCCCACACCGCCTCCGCGGCGCATGGTCTCGGCGGCCTCGCCAACCGCCTGCATGATCTCATCCATCGAGTCCCCTACCGGCTGCACGAAGCAGTTGATCAGGGTGACCTCGGACCCGGTCCCTGCACCGGCCATGATCCGGCCGGCCAGCAGAAGCCCCTCATCGAAGGCCTTGCGGAATACCGGTTCCCAGTGTTCCGGTTCGGCCTCGTTGGCCGCCAACGCCTTGGCGACTCGGTCGAACGTGTCTTTGATCCGAGTTTCCCCGGCAACGGCGTACTTGTCCGCGAATACGTCGCGGCTCACTTGTTGCATTTTCATAATGACCTCCTGAAGAACGAACCCATAAACAGGACCCGCTCCAGCCCCCGCACAAGCAGACGCTCGAGCGGTGCCTGTGGGGGATTGATTGGAAAAGTCGGAAGGCAACGCGCCCCAGAAGGGATCGTTGCCCCCACCCGGGAAAGGTCCGTCTCGAACGAGACGGTCAGCTGTTTGTTTTTCCTCGCCAGCTACGAGGATCTGCAGCTACGCTGCAAGAATTGGTAGATACCCATGTTCATGGGCCGCCTGTGGCGGCGCATGAACATGGGCACCGAAGTGCCCAGAGGTTAGTGAGTTCGCTTTTTGCGTGGGTGCACCGGCACAGGTGGATTCCGTTTATGTGAATCCAACAGGTACCAGGCCCACAACCCGATCGTCAGCGCAACACCCAAGCCAGCACTTGCGATGCCAATGGCACCGAGCATGTCAGCCAAGGCGTTGCGAAACGCAGTCTCTAGCATCTCCATATCCATGTNCAGCGGCGTACTTGTCCGCGAATACGTCGCGGCTCACTTGTTGCATTTTCATAATGACCTCCTGAAGAACGAACCCATAAACAGGACCCGCTCCAGCCCCCGCACAAGCAGACGCTCGAGCGGTGCCTGTGGGGGATTGATTGGAAAAGTCGGAAGGCAACGCGCCCCAGAAGGGAGCGTTGCTCCCACCCGGGAAAGGTCCGTCTCGAACGAGACGGTCAGCTGTTTGTTTTTCCTCGCCAGCTACGAGGATCTGCAGCTACGCTGCAAGAATTGGTAGATACCCATGTTCATGGGCCGCCTGTGGCGGCGCATGAACATGGGCACCGAAGTGCCCAGAGGTTAGTGAGTTCGCTTTTTGCGTGGGTGCACCGGCACAGGTGGATTCCGTTTATGTGAATCCAACAGGTACCAGGCCCACAACCCGATCGTCAGCGCAACACCCAAGCCAGCACTTGCGATGCCAATGGCACCGAGCATGTCAGCCAAGGCGTTGCGAAACGCAGTCTCTAGCATCTCCATATCCATGTCCTCATTATAGTTCCCTCGCGCGCTCAACGCTTATCTCGCTTGTTGAGGCGGTAGGCCAGGAACAGGAGGGCAGCTACGGCAATGCCACTGGCGCCGGCCACCGCGATCAGGAAGATCGAGGCTTCACCGGTCGCTACCATCCGACCGATGGGGGCCAGCACGCCCACGGCGCTGAGACGCAGGGCCAGGCGAACGATTGCATCTGCTACTCGCATGGCATTCTCCTTTCCCGGTCGTGCCGCCGGGTGTCGTTGTGACTCCACCCGTGCACGACGCGGGTGGAGGTTTCCACCCTGGTCGCAGCATTGTCCCCTACCAGGGCAATGCCCCGGCAGGGCTGTACGGCAATTGCCGTTTCTCTCGTTGTTTTACATCCCGAGCGAGGACGATCGTCTCCCTGATCGGGAGAAAAATTCGGTGTGCTACACTTTTTTCAATCCGACCCGCCTGGGCGTGTCGGGGCAATTCAGTTTTATCGGTCGCGCGATGCGCTGCGACTCAGTTGGCGCCGGCAAACGCCTGGCTGCCTGGAGATTCACTATGGACAAGAACGAGAAGCGACCCTTCGGGGTCATCGATGGCGATATGCCACTGGAAATGGATGCCGATACCAAAAGCCTTTTGGTGATGAAAGAGCTGTTTCTCGGCGTCAAGGCGCAGGTCGAAGGCGATGAAGAAGAAGGGGCACGCCATCTTGAAAAGGCCGCAGAACTCAAACGCCAGTTCGGCCCCAGCGTTACGCCCGCTGAACTCGGCATCGTTGGCGACATGGATATGAGCGACGAGTCGCAGCGAGAACGCATGCGGCAGTGGGCTGAAAAGCGGCTGGAGCGGATGCGCCGCCGTTTCGATTAAAGAAAAAACGAGGGCAGAAACGAATGTTTCTGCCCTAAATCATCAAAGCACAGCCAAGGCTTTTTCGATCTGGCGTTCTACTTGAACGACCGGATCAAGCTCTCGGCTGTCAAGCTCGGCCTCAAGAAGTTGGATTGCCACCCAGATGTCTGTCGACACCTCCGGGTGCTCTTCCATCTCTCTTTCAAGTTTCTGGATCAGCTGACCCAGAGACCAGTCCGTTGCGTTTGCGATCTGATGATCGATGAACTTCCATGTCTCAGCGCCTACATTTTGTGTTTGAAAAGCCATTTTTCTGTCTCCCATGGGTTAAAAACCAATCAGGAGGAGAAAATGACCCCAATAGGGAGATTTCTCTCCCTGATTGGGATGGATGAAGAAACATTTCTTCAGAACGCAAAAAGCCGCCGACACCCAAAGGTATCATGCGGCTCCTGCAACGATTAACCACAGAATTGCAGCTAACCGTAAGGTGGTAGGATGAAATCGACCGAAGCCAGAAAACATCCCGATCCAGTCACCTAAGTGACTGGTAATGGGTAACAGTCGTCTCCAACTGTACCCCAAATCCTACCCACGTAGCGGGTAGGCCCCTGCTTATTTATAGAGGCCAGGTTGCCTCTTTCAACACCATCCCAGAAAGAGATGGGTTAAAAAATTCAGTAATTGGGATCTTTATAGCACTGAGGATGGTTCAGCGCAAGCCCATTTTCACCCGATTTGCTCAACAGTTCGTGTCGAGCGATGTTCACCGTTTCCGGTGCGTCAATGCCGAGTTTGACCTGCGCCCCGTCGACCCGTAGCACCTTCACTTCTATCGGCTCCAAGCCTTCGCGGGTCAGCATGATTGATTCGCCTTCGCGGCGGGTGAGAATAAGCATGTCCTTGCTCCTTTTGTCATTCCGTTGATTGGAGAGCCTATTCTAGCCATTTGCGGTGACTGCTCCCCGGCCTAAAGGCCGGGGCTTCCCTCCACCCGAGAGGGTGGATTCGAGCGGGTGTCACACCCCGGAACGGGTCCGGGGACAAATGCAATCGGGCGAAGGAACGGATAGCAACCGAGGGTGAAGGCCGCATGTTCGTCGGCATGAAATGTCTGACCGCAACAGGGGAACAGGATCTGTTCTCCCTTGCGATAGCGCTTCTCGACGATCGTGCTGTGTTCACCGCAATAGCGGGAGCTGTACCACGATGGCACCGGGATCTCCGGAACACCGTTCCAGAGGCATTTGTCCTTCGCCATGCGCTGGTACTGTCCCTTCGCGCCGTGATTGATCATGCGATTGAAGGCACGGCCCCTGTACTCCGGGGCATCCTTCTCGATGGCTGTCACCGTCAGGTCTTCCCTGACGATGGCAGCGTGGTAATCCTTCGCCATCTGGATTTCGATGTTCGACAGATACCCGAACCAACACTTTTTGATGGCAGCTATTTTCCGGTAGCGCGCTCGCCGCGCCCGCTTGAGATCGTTGATCAAGCCGAACTTGGCGAAAAACGCCCGTGCCTGCGGGTGCCGGGCCTTCATCTCGGGGGTGATCCGGTCGCTCGGTTCCAGCTTGAGGTCCTGCCGGATCTGATCTGCAATGGCCTTCAGCGCGTTGTAGGCGATGTCGATACGAGATGTCAGGCTCTCGATGTGCTCGCTGTGTTTGTTGATCCGATCGAGGAAGGCCCGTCCGTCGAAGCGCCTTTGCGCGATCACCTCGACATCCGGCGGTACGGCATGGGTCTCAAGAAAGGCGCGCACTTCCGCTTCGTCCTTCAGCGCGTCGTAGCGCGCCTGAACGGCATCGAGATCGACCGGTGTTGGCGATCGGACCACCGACAGGGTGATGGTGTTGGCATAGCCAAAATCCCTGCCGAGGAAGTATTGCGCTTCGTGCCATCCGTCTGTCGTGTTGGGCGGTTGTCCCGCGACCAGGCGCACGCCGACCGACTGTCGGCCCAGTTCCAACAGGAGAGAGGCCCACTTCTTATCCGTTGTTTCGTTTCGCGATGGCTTCGGAGAGCACCAAGGGTATGCGGATGCGTGGCGCGCGCGGGCGAAGACCGGCAATGTCCAGAAAGCGGTAGTAACACCGGTTGCCGTCGTCCTCCAGCAGAAAGGAAGCGCCCTGGCGCAGTGCGAGCGCAGGTGGCGTCTCGTTTCTCGGCACCATGCGTGCATCGATGGGAATCTGAAGCACGAAGTCGTCTCGTGCGCCGAAGTCCGGCGGGTTGTGCTTGCGCTGTGCCCGTTCGTGCAGGTACTCCAGCACGGCCACCTGTTGCGGCGAGAAGTCATGCTGTCCATCAATCCATTGGCGGAACGCCTCGATGGCCTTTCCTTTCTCGGCGAGCGTCTGGAGTTCCCGGATCTCTTCGAGCGTGATGCTGTCCTGCACGGTTTCGGGGATATGGTAGTAGCGTCGTTGATCGCATTCCTTCCGCTCCCGTTGGGGGATCGCCTGATCGAGATGCCGCAGTCCGCCGGCGAGTCGGCTGAAGTAGCGCCGGACAGTCTCGGCGAGCGCTGGTTTGACCCGCATGCGGGCCTGTTCGCGCCAGACGGAATTGAGTGTGTTGTCGCGCTTCTGGATATCCAGCAGGACGTCATCGAGCGCCTTGCCGGTCAATGCGGATTTGAGCGGTTCGGGAGAGAAGCCGGCGGCTGCCATTTCCCGCATGCGCGAGAGGATGGCACCGGACAACTGCATGAGGGCGTTGCGCTTGGCGCTGGTGAGTTCTCCCACACCCAGCGGCACTGCCCGCATGAGCCAATCCTGATGTGCTTTCCCGTTTCCGTAGGCCATGACAAAGAGGAAGTGTTCTACATTGGTTCTATTCTAACAGATAGCGAAGACATCGCTACCCAAACGCCTTCGACCGGGCATCGAACACGGCCGAAGGCCGGCGCTATCCTTCCCCGGACTGAAGTCCGGGGTTTGTCGCGCCTTTTTGATCAAGTCGCCAACCGCCACCGGGGCATGGAGCCCCGGCGACTCGATGATCAGAACAGACCACTGATGCTCTTGGTCAGACCCGCGACCAGTTCCGGCTCGGCATCTTTCCAGTCCAGGTTGACCTGGTTCGCTGTGCTCATGATCCGGGTGCGGTACTTCTTCCAATGGTTCTCCTCGGCATATTCCACCTTCTCGGAGCCACTGTTGCCCTGCGCCAGATTTTGCTCACCAGTCATTTTCACCGTACCCTGCACGCGACGGGAAATCTGCACATCGGTGATGACCGTGTAGTAAACATCCTTGACCATCTGGCCTGTCACGAACTCGGCGCCAGCCGCGATCAGTCCCGCCGCCAGCCCCGTCCGGTCATAGCCCGGGCCATGAATCGCATAGGAGGCGGCCGCGCCCAGCACGCCCGCGCCCAGGGAACCGCCGTAGCCGGAACCAAACATCTGCTTCGCAGCCGTCTGGTCGGTCTTGCCGACCTTCAGGATGTTCGCCTGCAACATGTAATCGGCCTCTTCCGGGTTGTTGGTGAGCGTCCAGCCCCGCTGCTGCAACGAGGACTTCACCTGCTGCTCGATGCTGAATTCCGGCTTGTCCGACGTATTCCGAATCTGCACCAGCACCTTGTTGTGCCCCGGCACCGGCGGATCCAGGAAGATCGAATCGGTCATCTGGGTCTGCACGTCCAGGTTTCGCTTGGAAATGGCCACACCGGTCGCCGCACAACCCGCCAACGTCAGTGCGCCCGCGATCAACACTACAACAAACAACTTCTTCACGTTTACTAACTCCTTTCGTCTTGCTTCCAAAACATCTCTCTGCGATTAAACCGCTTGCTCCCGATGGCGCGGCACCGGCAGTGCCGGCCACATATCTTGTCGGTCGGTATGCCAGTACCATTCGCCGGATGCTTCACCCTCCGGCAGTCCTTCGGCTATGTAGAGTGGCACCGCTTTCTCTCCCGTATCGGTCAAAAGGAACGCCGGCCCCTCCGATGGCCGTCCATCGAGCGCGAGCATTTTAATGAACCGCCGCTCCGAGTCCACCAAGCCGTACGCCAGGCTAATCTCTGCCGGCCGGAATACGGGAATGTACTGCGCCGTGGTCTGCATCATCGCGGCCGTACGCGAATGCAGCGTGCCATTGTGCTGCGTGTCGATCAAAAACAGACCCCATAAGTGCATATCCGAGTCCGGGTCCGGTATCTCCACACCCCAGCGTTTGCATAACCGTTCCCAGGTCGAGCGTGGTATCACCACACTCACATCATCGCTCACATGCGCCAAATGCAACCTGACCACGTCCGCATTCTGGCGCATCGAACGTATCTGACCCATCACCAGGAAACGCCGGCGTTTGCCATTGCGACTGCGCCCCAGGCGGCTGAGTTTCTCGAGACGACGCATTGCGATTTCCGACGCCCGATCCTTGTAGAACGGTTCTGGAATGAAGATACGCTGTAATAACGGGAACCCTTTCACCAGAATGCGCTCCGCTGCACTGACCAGACGGTCGTACACCTGCTTGTAGCGCCGCCGCCCCTGCATTTTTGGATGCCAGTGATGCAATTCGGCCTGCTCCCATAGAAACTGGATCATGGCCAACATGCCCAGGCGCCGATCCGGGTCTTGCACCATCTGGGGCAACTCCGCCGGCGGCTGCCGTTCCACTGGCGGGGACGCTGCGTTATCCCGAATCCCAAACCCTATGTCGAGCTTGAACACCACCCGACCATCGGCCAGCTCATCAATGGCCCCGTCCTCAATGGCCTGTTGTTCCGCCTTTCCATGAATCGGTTCATATGAAGGGCAGTCGGGCCGATGCAGCGGACCCGTGCCAGGCATCCGCGCCAAATACCGCTTGCGCGATACGCTCAGCTGGCGGATATGCATCGCAACGCCGTCCTTCTGACATAGACACAGGGGATACGTGTTCTTATGCGCACGAAGCACCTGCTGCGCTTCCGCCTTGTTCGTCTCCAGCCAGTCCCGGCTGTAGCGACGTCCGTCGGCAAAAAGAATATCGCTCACACCGCCCTCCTATTGCAGTAGATCACAGGCCTCGGGATACCCGTGGCCACAGGCGTAGACGATGTCATCTTCGGCCACCCGCCCTCGACCGGCCGCCTGATAACAAGCCCCACGTGCATAGCGCGCCCAGGCATCGTTCCCCGCGCGAAGAATCAGGCGGTCCAACCACGGGATCGCCTTTGCGCAATGTCCCGCGCGGACTTCACGATAGACCCACTGGCGCATGCGTTGCAGGCCGGACGCATCCGAAAGATCGAAGTGGGGCTCTGCCTCCCCATGCACTGGCTCGCTTGCGCTGGGATTGGCCGAACGGCCTGGCGTAGCGACAGACTGCAGTGGGCTGGATGGGGTAACTACCGGGTCGCTATCGGAACGTGTGGCTACCGCCGCCGGCTGCCCTGATTTCAGCACCACCGGTTGGCCGGGGCGTAGTGTGAACGGCCAGTGATGCTCACTGTATTTGCGGCCATAGTAAAGCGTCACGGACGTTATGGGACTCTGGAATCCGTAGCTGACCTGTCCATTTGACGCGGAGGTTGAGCGGGACACGGTCACGTCTCCATTCGCCTGCTCCCCCACCACCCCGAGCATGTCGCGCTGGAACCCGCTGGGACCGGCCAGTTCGATATGCCGTTGATCGAATGCGTGAACCGTTATCGTATTCGATCCCAGCGTGAATTTTTGGCCGGTATTGCCTGTTGTCAGCCGAACTGGTTGTATCGTTTCCGGCTCTCGCCAGTGCACAACACCCTCAATGCGGTCCAATCCCTTTTCCGAGGCACCTGCGCGCAGATGAACCTGGCGCACACCCTTATATCCGTTTGCTGTCGGCTCGAGGCTCACATCCCAAAAGAACCGGGACTCGGTGCCAGCTTGAGCGTCATACCACTCGGCACCCGTGCGACTTCTGACCGACTTGATCTCAATCGTCAACAAGCCGCTTGGCGACACTACACTCGGCAACGACGGATGTTTCCAGTTGATGCGCGGCGCGATCCATACCGTCGCCTTGGCTCCCATGTCGAAGAACTGGCCTGTGGTCAGGGTGATCGATCCCGACGCCTTGCGGCCATCGCTACCGGTGGATTGCGGGTCACGCCAGCGCACCGGATCGGATGCGGCGTTCGCGCGATGCGACGCCGGCGTAGGTTCGACGCGGTAACGCGCCACCCCGGGCATCATTTTCCCCCCTACGGTAAGCACTCCCCACCACATCAACCCAAACATCGCCCCGTTCAACAGGGCGAAATCGCGCCAGCCTTGCTTGCCTCGTGCGGCAATCAGTGGCGCGGGCGGCCCGTTGCGCGGCCAATCAGGCTTCAACGCTCCACGCCAGGCGGGTTCCCAACCCTCGAGGAAGATACGCGACTCCAGGTAGTACACCGTTATACCGGCGACCAATGCCACCGCGTAAATTACTTGCAACAACGCGACCGACAAGCCATAGATGACTTCTATCGGCGTTTCGAGAAACGGGATTAGCGATCCGATCACCCAGCCCAACAGCCGTATTCCAATGAGGATCGCGGCCATGACTAACGGCATCACAACCATATATCCCACCAGTGACCAGCGCCGTCCCCGGCTCAATGCCCAACCCCGTCTGATCGCGACCCAGAACGATACCGGCTCATTGGCCGCTACAGGGCCTGCCAACACCAAACCGATGAACGATACGATCGTGATCAAGCCCACCAGGACGCCCCCCGCCCCGCCGGTCACCGGCGTCAGCCGCCCGGTGAGGTACAGAACGCCATACACCAACGCCGCCACCAACAACGGAAGCGAAAATACCACGCCCATCGTGTTGCTCATGTCCGGCACCCTGGACCAGGCCTCCAACAAGAGCGTCCGAATGGGGGGACGTTGCCCGCGCTCCAGGTACAGTACCGGCAACCGATAAAACATCGCCGAATACCACGCGACCAGCATCAGCAGCACGATCAGCGCACCCAGTACGATCAGGACCGAGCCGGCCCCTGCCGGCTCAACCCATTCTGCCGGTGCGTGAAGATTTCGGAGCGTATCAAGTGATAGAGATGAGGTGCTGAACAGCATCACGAAGGTAAGAAAGAACACCAGCGCCATGCTGGCCGCCACCGCCAGGTACAGACCCATGGTGTACCAAAACGATGACAATGCGAAACGGATTGACCACATGATCCGCTCGCCAAAGTGCATTGGGTAAATCAGGTGGCCAGTGCTCGGTTGCGGTTGTTCGGTCTCTTGCACCATATACAAAGACCCTATGAATCGCGCTCACGCCGGGACAATGCCGCCAAGGTCTCTTTCTGCATGCGCTCGACAATATGTTGGATCGCCAAAACATATTTCGCCTTCCGCGCCCTTCGTTCTGGCGTATCACGCCACCCCGCGTTGTAGGCCCCGACGGCCTGCCATACGTCACCCTGTGCACGGCGCAAGTTCTGTGCCAGGATCCAGGCCCCGGCGAACGTATTGACACAACCATCGAACAGGTCGGCCCGCTGGATCCCCTGTTTGGCCAGGGCCGGGAGCCACAGCTCATTGATCTGCATCAGCCCGATATCCTTGCTACCACTCGTGTTGGTGTGCACCAGATGCGGCTTCAGGCCTGACTCGTAATAGGCAATTGCGCGCAGCAATACCTGCGGGATCTGATAATAATCGGCCGCTTGTTCGAAACAGCTCGCCGGCGCGGCGGCAGGCAATAAGGCCAACAGAGCCAGCCCGATCCATTCACGCACGCGCGACATCTTTTGCCCCTGCGGGTACTTCGGTGTTTTCCTCCTCACCCACCAGGGGGCCCTCTATATCTGGTTCACCAGGTAGCAGCATGTCATTACCTTGTTTGTCCTTCTCCTTCAGTCCGCTGCCATAATGCTCGGACAATTCATCCTGCAGATCGGTCAACAACTCGGCCGCCGTCGCGCGCCCGCCCATGACGCGACGCACCCGGTCGGACTGCCGAAACAATGCACCAGCGTATTTCGTGACAGCGGTGCGCAGTCGCATGGCCTCTTGTCGGATATAGGTGCTGCTGATTCCTGACTCGGCCATCCACAATGCCTCCATCCGCTTCACGATTCGGTCCATTCGCGGCAGGTAGTTCAGTATTTGTCGTACCCGTGGCGTCGTAACGGCGTAGGTGAATGTCCGGCTGTTGATGTATTGCGGCACATCCTCGTCTTCCAGCCCAATCACCTCGAACATGTGATCCACCTGGCCTTCGACCTCTTTGAAGGTCGCATCGACCTTCTCATGCGCCCGATCAACCAGCGTCTCGATACATTGCAGTATCTCGATCCAGTGCTTCCAGCCATGCGCGGATGGAAAAACCTCGGCCAAGTAGGCATTTACCGCCAGGTTGCGCTTGAACCGGGACATGACGTGCTGTGAATAGGGGGTTTGCAGCTCGAACTGCCCGATGGTGTAGGGAATGCTCTCCCAGCTGTTTAGCCCCAGCTTCTGTTGGGTTGGATTCGGACCCCGCTTCGATACACGCCCGCCCTCCATCAGCTGTTGTTTCTGCTTGCGGGAAGGGTGCCCGCCTGTTGACGCATTTTGCTTCCCTTTCTGGCCCTTCCCCGTTGTCTTGGTGCTTCCATTCTCTTCCGACGCCTGGTCCGCGGCCTTGGCCGGGGCGCTGTCAGGCGCCGCTGTATTTGATTTTTTGCTCATGTCGACCTCCAACGCCACCCAACGCAGCGTTGTTGCATAGTTCTTATAGTGCGTAGTACGGCATCGGTGTATTCAGGTCTGCTGTCAGACCCAGTCCGGACAATGCCGAGTGCATCAGGCGGGAGATAAAGCTTGGCTGCGGCGAATAGTCACGGGTTTTTGTAACGCCGAACGCCTTTTTCAAAGCGCCTTCAGGGGTTTCTATACCGTCGATCAACCCCTTTTCCTCGGCCTCGGCCGCGGTCCAGAAGTCACCTGTAAACAGGTCTGGATCATCGATCTTCAGTCGATCGCCGCGGCCGGCTTTGACCGTATTGATAAAGTTTGTGTGCAACTTCGCGAGCGTATCCTCGAACTTGGCTTTGTCCTCGGGTTTGACCGGCTCAAGCATGTCCAGACGCACCTTGTGCTCGCCTGCCGCGAAGATCCGCCGCTCGACGCCCAGCTTCTTGGCAAGATCCACCGCCCCATACGTTTCGATCTTGACCCCGATTGAGCCAACGATCGAGTTCTCGTTGGCATAAATATCGTCCGCCGCCGAGGCGATGTAATAGGCCCCGGACGCCATCAGATCCTCCGCGACCGCCACAACCTTCTTTTTCGGGTGCTCTTTTTTCAGACGCGCAATCGCATGGTTGATTATCGCTGCCTGTACCGGGGTGCCACCCGGCGAATTTATGACAAGTAGCACGCCCTTCGCATCTTCGTCATTGAAGGCATCTTCCAGGATCGGTACGACGTTCTTGGCCGATGCCGGCTTGTTGGGCGCAATCATGCCGTCGATTCGCACTTCTGCCGCATAGTCGCCGTCAATGGGCACCGGGATCTTTCCCATCCCCGAAATCTTGCTGATACTGATCAGGTTCACAATCGCCAGCAACACGAAGCCGCCTGCGACCGCAAACCACCGAATGTTCTTCCAGAAGTTCTCTTTACTTGCTCGGCGTGCCTGCTCGTTCTGCGACTCCAGCATGAGCTCCACAAGACGCCGTAACACGCTCGCCTCGTTCTCCGCCCGACGTTCAACTATCGGCTCCCGTTTTTCTGACTGTGACATCCGTCCCCCTATTAAATAAAGAACAGCGCGATAAACGCACCGGCCAATACGACCTTCCATGCCCACCCCAACCAGACGCGGCGGCGCGCCCGGCGGCGCATCTGTGCCGCCGCCTCATTAATGGTCGCCGCGATTTCGGTGTACTCGTTGATGACAATACGTTCAGACATCGGAACTCCTCCAATTTGACCCATCAGTATCTTACGGGGAGTGGTCGCGCAAAATTAGGACGCTCAGGGCCGAAATTCGATGCTGAGTCGCATATTTTTTGCACACATCCCATTCTAACATTCGCTACACGATGCACCGGCCCGGCCGGGATATAGCCGGGGGGCCCAGCGGGCGGTAGGCAAATAACACCCGCAGTGCCGTAGCCTCGTACGTTCTCGTTCTATTGGAACTCTCCCGGGCGGACGGCACCGGCTGGCCCACGTGACGGGCTTTTTCCAACCTGGACACAAAATGACAGACAATCCGATGCCCAAGCGGCCAACACCGCTTCCGCCAATCAACGACCGTCTCTCCTTACCCCCGTACGTATTCTATATCGCCAGTACGACGCTGAGCGATACCGGTCTGCGATCACTCGAGCGATTGCATCGGCTCGGATTGCTCAAGGCGGTTCGGCTCTACACCACGCAAACACTGGGGCCGCGTTACCACGGCACGACACAATCCATTGGAATCCAGGACAAGGTCACCGTGATTACACGGGCCAAACCGGTTCCGATGGGCGCTTTCACCGCCGCAACACTCGATCTGGGGTGGTTGGCCGGGCAGGGCCACCCGATCGACGAGCGCGTGGTGCTGGTCACGAACCAGAAATCTGTCCAGGTCGTCGCCGAGTGGACGGTCAAGCACCACTGTGACTGGATCATTCTCCCGTCACTCTGTGATTCGGCAATCGATCAGCTACTGACTGATGACGCCATACGCTATGACCAAATCGCCATCCGTCTCTGCCAAGAATTGGTCAAAGAACAGCGCTCCGGTCAGGTGCGACTCTCCGATTGGAGCCAGCGCCTGTTCGACGCGTGCCCGGAACTGACCGACTCCCTGCGACGCAAGGATCTCGTTGGGCGACGTCGATTCTCCGAATATGTCCGAGTACTGGGCGCATCGCGAGTTAACGGCGACCTGTGGTCCTATCGGCGAACCCTGCGCCCCCGACCCCTACTGCCCGATCTACGCGCGGTTTTTGACAAGGAAAACGCGCCTGGGCGACCGGCCCTGTTTCTCCGCTGGTCCAACCAGGTGCTTGCACAATGGCCGGCACTCAATGACCCAAAAGTGCGACGCTGGCTGTTTGGCACAACATCCATGGAACAAATCGCCAAGGCGGCCGGACTGATCCGCCATGGTCAGCACCTCACCCCCTACATCGCGATCGAACGTCACAGTAGCTAGGAGAGAACATGCGCATCGTCACTACACCCAATATTCCCGGCGAGCAAGCCCATGCCCTGGTCGGGCTGGTCCACGAAACCGCTGTCGTCTCGGCTGACGCCGTGCATGATATGTTCGCTTCCTTTAAGAATTTTGTCGGCGGCAAGGTCGGCAACTACGAGAAAGTCGCCAAGGCCGCGCGGGATCGCGCTATCGAGGCCGCGATCGAATCCGCCCGGGCGCAAGGCGCCAACGCCATCGTTGGCTTCCAGATCGACATCGAATTCTCGCCGCAAGACAAAGGCGGCTATTTCTCGGCAACCGCCATCGGTACCGCAGTGGTCAGCCAGCCGGCTGGCACACAAACACCACTCCCACTTTGAGGTATTTCCATGTCCCAACAACACACGACCCGTCGTTCCCTGCTTCCTGCGGCTATCGCGCTGAGCGCCATGCTCGCCAGTGGTTGCGCCCCGACCATGGAACTGGCAAAACCCAGCTACCCCACCGGCGCTGTACTCGTCCAGTCCCTGCCTAAGATTGACTGGATGACCATGCAACCCGTTCAAATCGGCCGCGCAAAATACCTTGGGGCCGGCGTAGAGGCCCGCGAGGCCTGCCCCACCTGGGCCACCATCGAAGTACCCAGCAACAAGATCCAGCACTACCGTCAGTGCAACGGCAACGTGGAAGCCTTCCAGCCCGATGCACGGCCCTGGCCGAACAGCGATTCCGCTGAGATGGAACTCCACCAGATCGCACTGGTATCGCAGAACAGCCCGGGCAATGGCCTGGTCACCAAGAACTGGAAAGGCTTCCTGCTCATGGCGGTCCACAATCATCTGCAGCCGGATACCGATCAGTGCGACCACGTACGTGTGTATGCGCGCGATATCGATCCCGCCACCGGTCACTACAAGGCACTCTCGACGTTCTATGAGAAAACGTTGTGTGCAGCGAAGTGATCAAGTTGACCGGGTTTCTTCTCAAGGCCCGGTCTTTTTTAGGCTGAGTTATGCTGCGCGAACTCAAACGCTGCGATGACACCCCCTTCGCCCTAGTCGCGCATCTGCGCACCCCGGTCATCGTGACCGATAACACCTGGCTGACATTGGATAGCTTGTTGAGCGCGGCAGTGACGTCGGAGAACGGTGCATGGTCGCCTGACGACATCCCGTTGCAATCGGCCGGCGGCCTGTTCCTGGGTTCGGCCGCCTTTTTCGTCGAACCGCGACCCACCCAGCACCCCTTCCTCTCGGCCTTGAGCCCCCATTTCGGCGATTATGATTCGGATCCGAGGCGCAAGGTGTTGCGCACCGGGGGGACGGACAAGCCAGACTTGGATCGACGCAACAGCTTCGAGGCACGCAAGGTGGTGTGGTTCGGGTCCGGTGACGCCGCGGCCTGCCGCCGGTTGATCGCCGGGTTGCCGGGCATCGGGAAAAAGACTGCGCATGGCTTCGGTGAAATTGTGCGTGTGGAAACGATCGACCTGCATGTGGATCGATCGCTGGTCTTGCCCGATGGCTCACCCGCTCGCCCCATTCCAACATCCGCGTGGGATGCCATGGCCGAGTCACATGTGGATCTCGCGCCGGCCACGGATTTGCCGGTGGACATGACCGCTTTCCGGCCCGACTACTGGTCGTCGGACAATCGCGCCCTGTGCGTGGTGCCGCGCTGGCGTGATTTCTCTAACGACCAGCTGCAACGCATCGAGTCCGGGGTGTCTTGCCCCGTACCTGCCAGCCTCCCCAGTGTTGTCCGTGATAGCCGCAGCGCCATCGCGTTCTTTGCCGAGCACCTTGGTTGCCGACTGGTGGAGGCGGAAGGGATACCAGGCAATACCGAAAAACCGCCGAGGCCTGCGCGGTGTGTGGCGAACGCGATCAGCTGCAACGGGCCGGTTCGGGGTACACGACCTTGTGTGCGACCTGCTTCACCTTCGGCGGCACCTATCGCTCGATCAAGCGCCCCGGGCGCATGGGTGCCGGCTGGCTTGGGTTAGTCACACCCGAGCGGGCGCACCTGGTCACCTCTGTCGCGTACCCACCGGACCAAACACCCTTTGCCGCCGTGGATAACCTTGCGATTGCAACGGGCAAGGAAGCGCTCTCGCCGTTTTTGCGCGACATTCTCCTGGCGCCACCCGATCCACCCTACCTGTTGTTCGCGTCCGGGAATTCCTCGGTCAAGGTCATGCGCGGGTTGGCTGTCACCCGGTCGAACCGTCGTGTGCATATCAGTGGCAATGATCCGGCCATTGTCGATGCGATTGCGCTCAAGGACCATTTTCTCGCTTGGAAAAAAAGTGGGGTCAGCGCTTCGACGCTGAAAAAGGCAGCGCAGCTACGCGACGACGCCCGGTATGCCTATGACCCGCGACAGCAGGACCGGGCCCATGACGCACTTGAGAAGATGCTGAGCACGCGGGATGATTTTCGATCGCTGCTCCGTGCGTTGCCCCCAACCCATAGTGACAACTGGCGCTATCTGCTGCGCCTGGCCAACCTGGAGTCGTCGACATGAAGATCCAGTACAAGGAGGTATTCGCTACCTTCCCGCTGATGGATCCCTATCGGCTCCACAAACGGATCTGGCAGTGGTTCCCAAACCCCAACGGGGGGAGACCCTTCCTTTATCGATTCGACCGGGTGGGCGACAAACTCATCGTTTGCCTGCGGGTGGATGCCGCGTGGCCGCTGTCCGCGCAACCGGCCACCGCTGCCCAGCTGAGAGAAGTGGATGGGCAGCCTGGGGCGGAGCATGCGTTCACCATCCGGGTGGTTCCTGAGATCCGTGTGGGTTCCCGCGTCGTTGCACTACCGATGAATGAAGATGCCGCACGCTGGTTCGCCTCAAAAGCGCCAGACAACGGGTTCGAGGTCGATCGCATCGAGGCGTCCTCCAGGCCGCTCGTCTTTCGCGGCAAGCGAAACCGCAAGATCACGCTCAATGACACTGTCATCCATGGCCGCCTGAGTGTCACCGGATCATCCCAGTTCGCCACTACCCTGCTTCGTGGTATCGGCCGACACAAGGGATTTGGGTTTGGCATGCTGCAAATCAAACACTGAACGAAAGGAGCGATTCATGAATATCGTGCTCAACGGCATTATCACGCCGGTAAAAGGTTCCCCCCTGGCGACCGCGCCGATCCGGCCAGACCGCGAAATTAATTTCGGTGAGAAATATCCGCAAGGATCGCCCGATACGGCCCGATTGCCGCGAATGGCGGTCTACCAAGATGGCGTCACCGCTTATACCGCCTATTTTCCTGCTGCCGGCATCCGTGGAATACTGCGCCGCATGGCACGCAATGCCGTGGCCGAGGCCGCAGGCCACCCCTGGGACATCGAAACGCATCGCGCCTTGACTATCGGTGGCGTGAAAGGCGCCGGTACCGAATCCTCCATCGACCTGAAAGGCGGGCAGGCGCTCCGTCAACGCTACGTAATCCAATCCGTGTTCGGCCAATCCGCTGGATTGGGCGCCTCCTGGGTGGCGGGCAAGCTGTCGGTTGGCTTCGCGGTGCCCGAGACGCCTCTGATGCCAGATGTTGTCACAGGTGTTCGTTTCGACGATCTGACTCGCAATCCAGACGAGGGGGCATTCCTGACTCCAGAGGATTACGATCGGTTGACCGATCTGGCCGATGCAGAGCGCACTTCAACCCGGCTGCGAGCTGAGAAGAAGAAGTTGGAACGCAAGGTACGGGCAGAGAAAAAGGCCGGAAATGATGCGCAGGCCGACGAACTTCAGGCCCGTATCGCGGCGATCGAGAAGGAAATGGCGTCCCTCGATGGACTGGTCCGTGCCAATGTGTCGGTGTTGATGCCGCTTTCCGGGTACGAGGTAATCCCGCCCGGCACGCCGCTGCAACACCGAATGATCCTCCGCAATGCGGATGAGGCGGAACTGGGCGTCCTGATCCGTGCGCTCGAGGAATTTGCCAAGGACCCGCAACTGGGCGCTCACGCGGCCCACGGGTGCGGCATTGTGCGCGGCGAATGGCGTGTCACGGTGGACGGGCAGGATCTGGGCGTGCTTCACGTCAAACCGTTCGAGGGCCTGTCGATCGACGGTGAAGCGCTGTCCGATCTGTGTGATCGCGCCAAGTCTGCCTTCGAGGCATCGGTCAAGGCCTCCCCATTGGCGCAAGGTAGCGAGGCATCTTGATAATAATGATGGATTTTCTCCACGAGGTCTTTAAGAAGGGCGGGGCCCTGTCCGACTTGCTGCCCGTGTATCGCCACAACCGGTTGCAGTATGAATATGCGCAGGATGTGGGATCCATCCTCCTCGATGGGATGGCCCCCGAAAACACCGCTGTCGGGATGCTCGAGGCGGAGACGGGGACCGGGAAATCTCTGGGCTACCTGATGCCACTGGGCTGGCTCGCAGCACAGGGCCAGCGCGTGGCGATCAGCACTTTCTCCAATTATCTCCTGGAACAGGGAATTCGGGAGTCATGGCCAGTTGTTCAGGGAGTGATTGAGGATTTGCTGGGGGCGTCATTGCGTGCCGTGCCGCGGGTCGGATTGCGCAATTTCGTCTCGGTGCGAAGAGCAAAGGATTTCATCGATTCGCTGGAGAATCCCGATCCGGCTCTGGTGCGAAAATTTCAACAATGGCTCGACACGGGTTCCGGTCTGATCCAGGAGTGGATCGATCTGCACGGCGCCTTGCCGTTCGATATGCGGCCGGATGCGGTGTGCTGCAAACCGTACGATAGCGCCAGCGAGTTGGCGTCGTACTCCAAACACCTTGAAACGGCCCGTGAGGCCGACGTGGTCTTCACGAATCATACGCTTTCGATACTGTACATCGGAGAAGGCAGGGACGCCGCCGACCCCGCCGACTTGAGCCATCGGCCACGACGACCGCAATGACTGCGGAGTGCAACGGGGCGATCGGCGGCGTTTCGTTGGCATGAGCCCACGGATTCGCACTAGCGAGGTTCTCGGTTTGTTCTATACTATTCCGCATGACCCAGGTGAGCTACCGGTTCCGCTGCTATCCCAACAAGACGCAACAAGCGCAGCTGCAACGCTATTTTGGCAGCAAGCGTTTCGTGTGGAATCTGTGCCTTGCCTGGCGCTCCAATCTCTACGAGGCGCTCGGCGAGTCGGTGACCGGCGTGGACTTAAGCCGCGAGCTGACCTGGCTGAAACGACTCGAAGGTTACGACTGGCTCCGCGAAGTACCGAGTACGGTTCTCACGCAGGCGCTGCGGGATCAGGACAGGGCGTTTCGCAATTTCTTCGCCGGTCGGGCGAGCTACCCCCAGTTCAAGGCCCGGTACCATGACCAGTCGATCCGCTTCCAGATCGACCAGCGCCGTGTCACCAGCTATTACCGCGCGGGTGAACTGCTCAAATTGCCGGGCCTGGGCAAGCTGAAAGTCCGCTGGTCGCGAAAGCCAACGGGCGTACCGAAGATGGTCACGCTGAGCCGCGATCGTGCCGGTCGCTATTTCATTACGCTGTCGGTCGAAGAAGCGATCGAGCCGAAACCGGCGGCCGGCAAGGCGGTCGGGATCGACCGTGGCGTCAAGGCGGCCCTGGTGTTATCCGATGGCACAGCCATCGCCAATCCGCGCCACCTGGCGCAGCGCCAGGAACAACTGGCGAGGCTGCAAAAGCGCCTGGCGCGACAGAAGAAAGGATCGAACCGGCGGCGGCATACCGTCCGCCGGATTGCACGGCTCCATGCCCGGATTGCCGACACGCGGCGCGACTGGCTGCACAAGACGACCTCAAGGCTGGTGGACGAAAACCAAGTCATCGTCCTCGAGGACCTGAACGTGGCCGGGATGACCGCCAGCGCGAAGGGCGACCGTGAGCAGCCGGGCAAGCAGGTCCGACAGAAGGCCGGGCTGAACCGTGCGATCCTCGATGTCGCGTTCAGCGAGCTGGCGCGGCAGATCGAGTACAAGGCCGAGTGGTATGGCCGGACCGTCCTGAAGGTGGATCGTTTCTACCCGTCGAGCAAGACCTGCTCGGCGTGTGGCCACCGGCTGGATGAACTGCGCCTCGATGTGCGGGAGTGGACGTGCCCGAAGTGCGGCATCGAACACGACCGCGACATCAATGCCGCGCGGAACATCCTGCGCGAAGGACTCAAGCGGTTGACACCCGGAGGAACCGGGGAAGTGCGCGCCTCTGGCGGCGAGGGGGCTTGCCCCGTGGCCGTGTCAGCGCGAATCGTCGAACTGTCGAATCCCTGTCCGGAGCAGGGACGATGACGGGGTGGGCGAATTCCGATTAGGAAACCCACACGGACGTTATTACTTTGTTGTAACACGCTTAAGTCATGCTATAGTTACAACATTGTCGTAACCTGGTGAGGTGAATTATGCAGATCGAAATCAAGCGCTGGGGCAACAGCGCAGGCCTGCCGCTAAGCAAGCCCCTGCTGGCACAGTTGGCAGTGAAGCAAGGCGATTTCGTAGAGGTTATCGTCCAGGATGGTGGGCTTTTTCTAAAGCCAATCGTAAAGCAGAAGTACACTCTGGAAGGCTTGCTGCGTAGCTGCACCCCCGAGAAGATGCAGTTGGATGACGAAGACCGCACCTGGCTGCAGCAATCCCCTGTAGGCAGAGAGCGGGACTGATGCCTCCCAAGCCACCCTATCCGGAGCGCGGCGATATCGTGTACCTCGATTTCGACCCGACGCTGGGTCACGAACAGGCCAAGACACGCCCCGCCCTGGTACTTTCCCCGGGAATATTCAACCAACAGGTTCAACTAGCCCTAGTGGCGCCCATTACCTCGCGCATACGCGGCCACGGGTTCGAAGTGGGGTTGAGCGGAACCAAGACAACGGGCGTCGTGCTGTGTCAGCAAGTCCGCACCGTGGATTTTGGTGCACGGCGAATGAAGTTTGTGGAGAAGGCGCCCACCGATGTGGTCACTGACGTGTTGGCCAAAGTACGCCTGTTGGTCGGTTAGCGAAACACTCCGCACACCTCACTTGCAATATCCCGAATCGCCCCACAATGGTCTTAACCAACACCCAGAAGGCCGCTGCGGCCACAACAGCAGCGAGCCAGCCGGCGGTGCTCGATGGCCACGCCACGAAAACACCGGCAGCCTGGGCCGCAACCGGTGGATCTCTCCCATCCACCGGACGTGGTGACCAGGCCGGCGCCCTCCGTCATGGGCTTTGCAGGGGCGGCTTCGGCCGCCCTCCTCGATTGCATACGCCAGGCGATTAGAGCATCAGGCGCCATAGCTCGGGGCCTCCTTGGTCGGATATTCCGGTTGGGTCGCCGTGGGAAGCATCTCGCTTTCGACACTTGGGTTCTCGCTGACCGATGTGCTGCAATCCTCCTCCGTCTGCGACCCACGATCCCGCCGGCCTAGGTTCTTGTGGCCTCGTGTGGTGGTGTATCGCCACATCCGCTTCTTCTCCATCCCGTCCAAATAGTGTCGCGTGATGTCGTGGCGGTGGTGGCCGAGGAATTCCGCCACCACGTTGCGGCCGGCGCGGATACACTCCCTGGACGCCGGATCCAGCAGCGCCTCCGCCTCTGTGCCTGTTTGCAAAACGGGGGCTTTCTGGCCCGTCTCCTCCTCGAACAGACGTTGCGCCCGTTCGTGCCGGAAACTATGGGAACTGCCTCCTAACGACGCCTTGGTCACACCGCATTTGTGCAGAACCCCATAGTGATGATTGCGCCACTGCTTCTCGCTCATCTCTTCAGGCATCATCGAGCCACCAAGTCGGCGTGCGACCTGGCAGGCGTGCTCCAACAATTCGTTGGCGCATTGCAGATCCACGTGGCTCTCGCGGAAATCGATCGTCCGCTCCAACCCCCCTTTCGGGCCCCGATGGATCCGTAGCGTATTGCTTCTGCGGTTCCAGTCACGACTCGGACGTAGACGATTGACCTCCCGCAAGCGCAGGCCAAACATGCCCATCAGCGATAAGTGCAACGCCACCAGGCTGTCTTCCTCCATGACCAGAGAAATGACCTCCCGATAATCAATTCCCTTCGCCTGCCAGCTCTTGCCGCTCGGCAACTCGCCTGTCTCAACGATATACCGCCGCAGCGCATCGTCCTCCTCCTGCTTACGCGCCGCTATCCAGTCGGCAAACATCTTCTCCAGATGTGGCTTGCCCACCTTATTCATCACGTAGCGAAGACACGAACTGTACGTCGCCACTGTATCTGCCTTGATGTCCCGCGACGTCCAATGAGACAGGACCGCCTCGATATGCTTCTCCTTCAGATTTTCCGGACGCTCCGGCTTGTAGCCAGCGGCGTAAATGATGTTCGGAAACCGATGAAACAACATGTCACGGCGAAGTTTCATCGTGCGCTCGCTCACCTTCTTGGTTGAACGGCGCGTCGGGGACATACCGTAGTAGATATCATCGCCCAGCACCTGCTTCAGCGCCTTGCGGAATCGGCTTTTCTTGCTCATGTGTCAGTCCTCATGAAATTCGTTGCACTAGACCTGTCGCATCGCTCGATTCTGGGCCGGCTCGATGCGCCATGGTTCGATGTTTGGTTGTGATGTGGGTTGTTCGGTGCTCGCGCACCCGGCTTGAGACTTTAATGAGGTGCCATGTTCCACAGTGACCATCAGGTTTCCCGTTTAGGATCACCTGCCATCTCCGCATCACCGCGCGGTTGTCACACCGACCCGATGCGGCCCGTCTCGGTTCTACCTCTATGCAGCCCTTCCATGTTGAACACGGTTTCGCCGCGATAGCCCTCGACACTGGCGAGTGGAACGCTATTCGTTGGCCACGCAACCCTCCCGCCTGCCACCAGCGGGGTGCAGCTGCGACGCAGCAACCTGGCCATGTACTCGGCACGCAGTGTGTCGGTGCTTTCCATGCGCCAAGTGAGGCCACAACGTTTCCCTGAGACGGCCTTGCCGTCAGGTATTGCCTCTTAGCGTCGCTATTTGCCGGTCCTGCCTGCTTTCGCACAACAGTTCCGCTTTGATGGGGCGGCAACTGCTCCCAGATGCCACCGGACGGGCCTTTGGCCCGATGCGGCTAGTGCCAATGCTTGATTGAACACCGCCTTTTATTGGCCCCGCCTTGATTGGTGGGGCGGCTGGTGAGTGCGAGGGACTTTCGTCACCAGGCGCTCAGATACTCCCCGGCCTTTCGGAGAGCAAACTCGTTACTTTTGCGTCCGGAGTCAGGACGTTGATGGCTCAGTCCACTTGGAACCGACCATCTTGGGCTTTGCCCAGAATCGCGGTTTAGTTAAGACTACCCGGCCGTTGGTGTCAAGCCGGCTTCGCCATCACACATACGCTTTATTGCTTCATAGTTTCGATGTTCTTCTATAAGTGCCTATTTTCTCGGTCTATATACTGGTGATCTATTTCACTCTGTTTTGTATTTTTTTGACCGGGCTGGCCGCCTCCGACATCGCTACCGTTCCTGGTTGCCCTCACCGCGGTTTCGCCATGCCTCCATGATGTCCTTGCGGCGACGCTACTGGCTACCGAGCGACACCACGTTTTGTTGCTCGCCCCCTCCGTGGCCCCGCTTGGCCGTGTTTGGCCCAGCTTGGCCGAGTTTGGCCCGGTTCCTTGGCGCGCTGCGGTCGCTACCCCTCCGTGGCCCCGCTTGGCCGTGTTTGGCCCATATTGGCCCAGCTTGGCCGAGTTTGGCCCGCCCCCCCTGGCGCCTTAGCCTGCCTCTTGCGCGAGTCACCGGATCCGACTACTCTTGTCTACAGCTCGTAGCTGGCGAGTTAAAACAACCAGCGTGGCCGGATGATTCGCCTCGCCCTGGAGCGCATTGATCGCGCGAATCATCTCGGAGTCTGCCATTGGCGTTGCAGGATCGGGCCGTGATCAACATCGACACGGACTAAGCCGCTCCAACCACCTACGACGTCAAGGACAGGGGAAGTGCGCCCTGCACTTTCTCACTCAACTTCGCAACACTCGTATCCTGACCCATGCTTTTGCCCTTGTGGCCGAGGCAGGGATTCGTGCTGTCTGCGTTTCTTCACCCTACTGTTCTTTCCATATATTTAGGAGTAAACGCCATGAGCACCATTGCTGCCATCGATATCGGATATGGCAATACAAAACTGCGCTACCAAGTCGATCTGAAGCCGCCAGAGGAAATGTTCTTCCGTTCCATCGCTGCGCCATCCCAGGCCGACCACAGCGTTTCGGGTGGCCCCCTGCGTAGCCGTGACACCCGCCTGGTGCAAGCCGACGGATTGGACTATGAGGTGGGCCCCGACGCGGATGCACTTTTACCGCCCCGGCAGGTACGGGTCCTGCATGAGGACTACATTCGCACGACCCAATACCGCGCCCTGTTCCTTGGGGCACTCAGCTATATCGGTCAGAGCCAAATCGACCTGTTGGTGACCGGCTTGCCGGTTCATCTCCTGAATACCGACCAAAAAGCACTGGAATCAATGCTTCAAGGCGCACATGAGGTACCAGGCATTGGCAACGTGACCATCAAGCGAGTTCGTGTGATCGCACAGCCCATTGGCGGGCTTCTGGCTCATATTGGGGATGCCGATCCTCAAGATGTCAAAGAGCGCTCTTCACTGCTCATTGACCCGGGTTTCTTCACCCTGGACTGGACCGGGGTCAAGGGCCTCCAGTACCAACCGGCACTCACCGGCAGTGCGCCGGCAGGCTTTTCTCTGGCATTGCGCGCCGCCGCGAAGGCCATATCAAATCGTCTCGGTATGCCATTCGACAATCTGGATCTTCTCGACGAGCGCTTGCGCTACTCGACGCTGCGTATCGGCCCGACCGAGATCGACCGGGAATGGATCGCGCAAGTGGTTCAAAATGCACTGCGGCCGGCGGTGACCGGCATCCAGAACCAGTTGGCCAAGGGCGCGCTGTTCGATCAGATACTCGTTTGCGGCGGAGCCGCCTCCTACTACGCGCCGATCGTTCGCGAGATCTGGCCAGAGCACCCAGTGCATCTGCTCGATGAGCCGGTCATGTCCAACGTGCGAGGATTTTTCGCGCTCGCCGAGCAGTTGAATCGTAAACCGGCGAAGGAGGCTGCCGCATGATGGAACAGGATCCCGTCATCCGCGTGCGCGTTGCCATCAGCCCGTATCTGTTTCCTGACTTGTACGAGGATCTGAAGAACACGCCCGCGCGGTTTCGCCAAGATGTTGTCCTCCGCCATCTTCTTTCGCGGCCTAACGTGCTGGTACCTGTTGGCGCTCACGCAGTATCCGCCGCAGAAGCGGCGGTAGGCGTGGTGGAAAACGCCGATGTTCCAGACACTGGCGGGCAAGGAAGCGCGAAAAACGGCGCTGCCATCCTGGAACTCTTCCACGACTTCGAGAAAAATAGCCATTGAACAAATCGCCCGCGCATTCCCCCTCCTAGGCGCGTAGCGCCAGGAGGGGGTCAAGCGGGCGGGCGCTGGACCGTCGTCGCACCCTGGTGTTCGATATAGCGCTTCACCGTCTCCAGCGACGCACCGCCTACCGATCCAACATAGTACGCCCGATGCCAGAAGTACGGCTTCCAATAGAATTGCCGCAGATGCACCCCAAAGTGCCGCCGCGCACGGCGCGACGAAACCGTCTTCAGATTGTTGATCAGTACCGACAACTGCAACGCCGGATGGACCGACACCAGCAGATGGACGTGGTCGGCCTCGCCGCCAAATTCCAGCAGGCTGCGACGCCAGGCAGACAAGGTTTCTCGAAGAGTCCTTCCAGATACGCCAAAAGGGCGGGGGTCAGACACTTTCTCCGGTACCGGGTCACGAACACGATATGGATCTTCAAATCGAAGACGGCGTGATTTCTTGCCTGTTGCATTTCAGTGACGATGGATTAGGATAGAACAAGTGTAGAACATATGGTATCGGGTGGCGTGTCGAGAACACTGCGTACGGACAACTGGGTCGTGGAAACGACCAACGAGCAACGGAAGATGGTCGCCGCAACCATCGAGCTCTACCGGCAGTATGTCCGGGCCTTGGTGCCGTTGGTCTGGATCCATTGGGCCGAGATCGAAGCCGCCGGGCGCGATGTCAAGGCCATCGAGCGCCTCATGCACCCGACGAGCAAACGCCCGACCGTGCGCTACCGCTATTTCCAGCGGCGCTTCTACAAGTTCCCCTCCTATTTGCGCCGTGCCGCCATCATGGCGGCAATCGGCCAGGTGTCCTCGTTCATCGCGCGATACGACCGTTGGCAGGCCGGGGAACGCAAACGACCCGATGCCCGGCCGCCACGGAGAACCTGCGAGAACCACCTCAACCCGGCGCTCTACCGGGGCAGCATGATCCGGTTCTACCCTGGCGACGACGCGGTTCGGATCAAGCTCTGGAATGGAACCGACTGGATCTGGTCCCGTTTCACGATCAAGGACAAGGGAAAGAAACGGCATCAGCCGACGCACAAACGACCCGGCGGCCTGGCGGTGAATCTGGCGCTGTCACCGACCCTTCGCCGCAAAGGGTCGAAGATCCTGCTTTCGGCGCCCTACCAGATACCCGACTACTGTTGGACAGATCGACAACCGGTTGTCTGCGCAGTGGATCTGGGGATGAATACCACGGCAGTGGCCAGCATTGTCGCCCAAGACGGCACGGTGCTCGCCCGACGGTTTTTCCATCGGGGGAGCGACATCGACCGTCGTGACAAATTGCTGACCCAGATCCGTGTCAAAGCCTCGAAGACCGGCAAGTTGAGCAAGGGATTCTGCCGATCCCTCTATCGACGCGCCGTGCATCTGAACGAGGAAATGGCTCGGCGTATAGCCCGGGGTGTGCTGACGTTCGCGGAGGCGCACAAGGCATCCTGCATCGTGATAGAGAACCTTGGCGGATGGCGCCCGAGGGGCGGCAAGAGGCGTTCCACGCTGCGGCAGCGTTTCCACGGTTGGCTGCACCGGAAGCTGGCGTTGCAACTGGAGGCGATTGCGAAGGAGCACCGTATCAAGGTGAAGTTCGTGTCGCCCTATCGGACCTCGAAGCTGGCCTTCGATGGTAGCGGGAAGGTCGAGCGCGACAAGGAGAACGCCGCGCTCGCAACCTTCCCGAACGGGAAGCAGTACAACGCCGATCTCAACGCCAGCTACAACATTGCGGCCCGCTATTGGGTCGAACAACTCGGTCGCAAGGAAGCGGGCCTGCGGGCCGCAGGTCATGGAAACAGTACCGAGGCGCATACGGGCAGAAGTTCCCGGCGCGCACCGAGAATGCCGGTCACGCTCTCGACCTTATGGATAGGGGCCGAGGAGCGGGAAACCCCCTCTACAGCGGCGGCAGCCGCTTAGAGGGGGAGCATTCATTGAGGATCTGGGTGCTATACAAGCACCCGAACAGTTGGTTGAGCTATTGGAGAAGACCTACCCAGATGCGGGTGCAGGTCGTATCCGTAACAACCGAGGTCAGATATGGGCTTTTGCCCACAAGATGAAGATTGGAGATTGGGTGGTGCTGCCCAGTAAGCACAAGCCGGCAATCCATAGTCGAATCCCCAACGTGCCTACCCGGAGCAGTCATCCGTGACTGACCCGGGTGAGCATGAGATCAGCAGGCATGCTGGTCTGATTCGACCAGCTTCAGCTACCATCCCGTAGGGATGACGGGGCTACGTTACCGCGGAATACATAGGCACCAGGGGGTGCTTCACTAGCTCCCTGCTCTGCGGGTCATCGTTAAACAGGACGGCATTGGGACAACGGCCAGTGCGATGACCAACAAACCTGCGGATAACATTGGCGAGGTGAGCTTTACCCCTGAATGGGGCGTGGGCGTAAGCCCAAAATTGGAAAGAGAAGACGATGAATCGCGTACTGGTACTGAACAGCAACAAACAACCGCTCATGCCGACCCGCCCGGCACGGGCACGTCGTCTGCTATCTTCGGGCCGGGCCGCGGTCTATCGACGTCACCCGTTCACCATCATCCTCAAGGAGGCCCTCGATGCCCCAAAAATCCAACCGATCGAACTGAAACTCGATCCGGGCAGCAAGACCACCGGATTGGCCCTGGTCGGCCATTTCGAGCGTGACTCTGAAGTGCTTTGGGCCGCCAATCTGTCTCACCGGGGGCAGGCGGTGAAGGCGAACCTGGACTCCCGGCGGTCACTTCGTCGGGGAAGGAGAACCCGAAAGACCCGTTACCGCGCACCCCGGTTCCGCAATCGTACCCGGCCCGCCGGATGGCTACCTCCGTCACTGTTGTCGCGGGTGGCGAACGTGAAAACCTGGGCCAGGCGACTCCTGTCCAGTACGCCGCTCCTCTCGATCGCGGTCGAAACAGTCCGTTTCGACACCCAGCTGCTCCAGAACCCGGATATCGACGGCGTTGAATACCAGCAAGGCACCCTGTTCGGTACCGAGTTGCGTGAATACCTGCTGTACCGGCACCACCATACCTGTGCCTACTGTGTAGGACTGTCCAAAGACCCCATTCTTGAGCGTGAGCACGTTGTTCCAACGAGCAAGGGCGGAACCAATCGCGTCTCGAACCAGGTCATTGCCTGCCAAAGCTGCAACCAGGCCAAGGGGGGCCAATGGCCGAAGGAATGGCTGGCCGAGTTGCAGCAGTCGAAATCGAAACTCAACCAGACCCGTGCCCGCAATCTCGAGAAGATTCTCGAAGGCGTCCGGCCCACGCTCAAGGATGCTGCAGCGGTCAATGCCCCGCGCTATCGGATAGGCGACGATCTCAAGGCCTTGGGACTCCCCACCACCTTCTGGTCCGGAGGGCAGACGAAGCTCAACCGGTCCACCCAGGGGTACCCCAAGGACCACTGGATCGATGCCGCCTGTGTGGGCGAGTCGGGATCCGATGTTCTGATCCCCGAAAGGATGGAGCCGCTACAGATTCTTGCCCAAGGCCGGGGCTCCCGGCAGATGTGCCGGATGGATCGCTTTGGCTTCCCGCGGACGAAGCCGAAGCGCAAGAAACGGGTTCAGGGGTTCCAGACGGGCGACTTGGTACGACTCGATCAACCGTCCGGGAAATATGCCGGCATCCACTTCGGGGTCGTTGCAGTCCGTGAACGGGGTGATTTCGACATTAAGACCTTCATCCAGGGGCGGAAGCAGAAGATCACTGCGCGTTGCGCTCGCTTCACCCTACTGCAAAGGAGCGATGGCTATGCCTATGCCTACTGATCCCACTATCGGGGATGCTGTTCCAACTGCCGGCGACCGTCCCATGTTTTTCCGCAGTATTGCGATGTCTAGCCGATCGACTCAAGTCGCCGGGGTTGCTCGCTTTCGTGCGAGCGCCTTAGATGCCTGCGTTGAGTGATGGAGAGGGCGAGTGAACGACATCCAGAATTTCTCCACCACAGCTTCTTTCCTCTGGTCCGTAGCAGACCTCCTGCGGGGTGACTTCAAGCAATCCCAATACGGGCGCATCATCCTGCCGTTCACCCTGCTGCGCCGGCTCGAATGCGTGCTGGCGCCGACCAAGCAGGCCGTGCTGGCCGAGTATGAGAAGCGTAAGGACTCGGACCTGCCCCCCCGGTCCCTTTCTGGAGAAGGCCGCCGGTGGATTGAAGTTCTACAACACTTCGCCCATGGATCTGACCAGCCTGGGTGAGAACCAGATCCTGGATAACCTGGACACCTATATTCGCAGCTTCAGCCCGGCGGCACGGGAGATCTTCGAGCACTTCGGCTTCCACGATTTCCTGGAAAAGCTCGATGACGCCAATCTGCTCTACCAGGTGATCCAGCGCTTTGCCGCCACTGACCTCAGCCCCCAGGCCCACAGCAACTACGAGATGGGCCTGATCTTCGAGGAGTTGATCCGCCGCTTCGCCGAATCCTCCAACGAGACTGCAGGGGAACACTTCACCCCGCGCGACATCGTGCACCTGACTACGGCGCTGCTGTTCACCGACCAGCAGGAGAAGATCGCCCCAGGCAAGATCGTCACCGTCTATGACCCCACGGCCGGCACCGGTGGCTTCCTGTCCGAGGGTGAGGAATACATCCACTCAATTTCCAAGGACGCCCGGGTACGGGTGTTCGGGCAGGAGCTCAACCCCGAATCCCACGCCATCTGCATGGCGGACATGCTCATCAAGGGGCATGAGATCGACAACATCAAGCTGGGCAACACGCTGTCCGATGACCAGTTGCCCGCCCAGCAGTTTGACTTCATGCTCTCCAATCCGCCCTTCGGTGTGGACTGGAAGAAGGTGCAGAAGCAGGTCAAAGAAGAGCATGCGCAAAAAGGCTACGCCGGGCGCTTCGGCCCGGGTCTGCCGCGTGTGTCGGATGGCTCGTTGCTGTTTCTCATGCACCTGATGAGTAAGATGCGTGATGTAAAGGAAGGCGGCTCACGCATCGGCATCATCCTCAACGGTTCGCCTCTGTTTACGGGTGGGGCGGGTTCCGGCGAGTCCGAGATCCGGCGCTACATCCTGGAGAATGACCTGCTGGAGGCCATCGTCGCGCTGCCCACCGACATGTTCTACAACACCGGCATTGCCACCTACGTGTGGATCCTGTCCAACCACAAGGCGGCCGAGCGCAAGGGAAGGGTGCAGCTGATCAATGCCACCGATATGGGTGACAAGATGCGCAAGTCCCTCGGTTCCAAGCGCAAGTACCTGACCGAAGAGGCCATTGACGCCATCGTGCGTCAGTACGGCGCCTTCGAGGAGACCGCGACCAGCAAGCTGTTTGCCACCCAGGCCTTCGGTTACCGCCGCATTACCGTGGAACGCCCACTGCAGCTGGCCTTCTACCCCAAGGATGAGGCACGCCTGGCCGCCCTGCAGGCCGACAAGGGCTGGGCCAAGCTGGATGAGACCCTACGACTGGCCATCCTCGACGCCCTGCCACGATTCGAGGAGGACAAGATCCTTTCCCGTGACACCGTCAAGAAATGGCTCAAGGTGCACATGGATGGCGAGAAGCTGCCGGCCCCGACCTTCAAGCTGCTGCAGAAACACCTGGGTGAGCATGACGACCAGGCGGAGGTCTGTGAGGCCAAGGGTAAGCCCGAGCCTAACCCTGATCTGCGCGACAATGAGAACGTCCCTCTGGGTGAGGACATCCACGCCTACTTCGCCCGCGAGGTCACACCTCACGTGCCCGATGCCTGGATCGACGAGTCAAAGAAGGATGAGCACGACGGCCAGGTCGGTATCGTGGGTTATGAGATCCCCTTCAACCGCCACTTTTACAAGTACGTGCCGCCGCGTCCGCTGGAGGAGATCGACGCGGACCTGGAACAGGTGAGCCGGGAGATCATGGAACTGCTGCGGGAGGTACATGCATGACCGACATCAAACTCTTCCGCACCGTCGGCCAGAAGGCCAAGGAACTGGCGGGTAGTGCCATGGCCCTGGAGAAGTCCCTGCAGGTGCTGATGGAGCAGAACCTCGAAACCCTGCTCGGTGTCACCTTCCTGGCCTCGGAGTATTCGACGGGGCCTAAGCACGGTGGGCGCATCGACTCCCTGGGCATGGACGAGAACGGTTGCCCAGTGATCATCGAGTACAAACGTGCCACCAACGAGAACGTCATCAACCAGGGGTTGTTCTACCTCGACTGGTTGATGGACCATTGCGCCGAATTCCAACTGCTGGTGCAGGAACGCCTGGGGCATCAGGCAGCCGAGAAGATCGACTGGTCTGCGCCTCGGTTGCTGTGCATCGCCGGCGGTTTCAGCAAGTACGACGAGCATGCCGTCAAGCAGATGAACCGCAACATCGAGCTGATCCGGTACAAGCGGTTCGGCGATGACCTGCTGCTACTTGAACTGATGAATGCGGTTAGCGCGGGATCGGCCGCAGGGTCTAAATCGCAGGGGTCGACAGCCGGGAGTGCGCATAGCAATAAGACGATTACCGAAACCCTCGAGACTTTGCAGGGGCCGCTTCTTGATCTGTACGAGGAGCTGCGCGCCTACCTGAATGCCCTGGGGGATGATGTCCAGGAGAAGACCCTGCGCCTATACGTGGCCTTTAAGCGGATAAAGAATTTTGCCTGCGTAGAGTTACGCCCGACCAAAGGGGCGTTGCTGGTGTACCTGAAAGTTGATCCCGACACTATCGAGCTGGAGGAGGGGTTCTCGAAAGATATGCGTAACATCGGCCACATGGGCACTGGTGATCTGGGGGTGACGATCACAAACCGGGAGGACCTGGAAAAGGCCAAGGCACTGATACAGGCGAGTTACGATGCAAGCTGATGCAGAATTGCTGGCCGAGGTGCATGCCTGATGGGCAAGTACCAGTCCTATTCTGACTATGCGAACCCCGGAACCGATTGGCTCGGTGAGATACCGTCTCACTGGAAAACGAAGCGGCTCGGGGTGCTGTTCAGTCGGAAGAAGGAAACAGGCTTTACGGACGAGGAGCTGTTATCTGTCTACCGTGACTATGGCGTGATTCCTAAGGCGTCGCGCGAAGACAACTTCAACAAACCTTCTGATGATCTCAGCCCCTACCAGTTGGTCGAGCCAGGTGATCTTGTTCTGAACAAGATGAAAACCTGGCAGGGGTCGATAGCGGTCTCAGAGCATCGAGGCATAGTCAGTCCCGCTTATTTCACCTACCGGCCCGGGAGGCACCTCTACGGTACGACCCTATGCCCAAAATACGTGCACTACCTTGTCCGATCGACGCTCTACATCGCCCAGTATCTGCGGCTGTCGAAAGGTATTCGTGTAAATCAGTGGGACCTTGATCCAGACACCTTCAAGACGCTGGAGCTTGTCATTCCGCCACATGATGAGCAGGAGACCGTAGCGGCCTTCCTCGACCACGAAACCGCCAAGATCGACCGACTGATCGCCAAGCAGGAGCGGCTGATCGAGCTGCTCAAGGAAAAGCGGCAGGCGGTGATCTCCCATGCCGTCACCAAGGGGCTCAACCCCGACGCGCCGATGAAGGACTCCGGTGTGGAGTGGCTGGGGGAGGTGCCGGCGCATTGGGAGGTGCTAAAGTTTAGTGTTGCTACGAGTATTCGGAATGGCCAGGTTGACCCGCGGACTGAGCCATATTCTGAGTACATTCTTATTGCCCCAAATCACATCGAAAGTGGAACTGGTCGGCTTCTCGCTACTGAGACGGCGGCGGTACAAGGAGCGGACAGTGGCAAGTATCGCTGTAAGGCTGGCGAGGTAATCTACAGCAAGATTCGCCCGGCGTTGGCAAAAGCCTGTATGTCCCCAAGCGACCAAGTCCTTTGTAGCGCAGATATGTACCCAATCCACGGCCGGGGCGAGCTTTCCAACGCGTATCTACTGTGGTTTATGCTGACAAAGGAGTTCACTGCGTTCGCAACATTGGCGTCGGATCGTGTTGCAATGCCTAAGATCAATCGAGAGGCGTTGGCTGAGTGCCGAGTACCTGTCCCACCGGCGGATGAGCAGGCACAGATTGAGAAGTTCTTAGAAAGTAGCCTTTTTAAAATTGACACACTTGTCGAAAAGGCGGACCACGCCATCGCGCTGATGAAAGAACACCGCACCGCCCTGATTTCCGCCACCGTCACCGGAAAAATCGACGTCCGCAACTGGCAGCCTCCTGCCGCCGATTCGCTAAAATCCGAACTCACTACCACAACCGCCTGAGGATGCCAGGGATATGGCCAGTTCCGACAAAGCCGCCGAGAAGGTCTTTCAACAAGCTATCGTCGATGACCTGACCCGGCAGGGCTGGCTGGAGGGCAAGTCGGCGGACTACCATCGGGAGCTGGCCCTTTACCCGGAAGACCTGATCGGCTATGTGCGCCAGACCCAGCCGGAGGCGCTGGACAGGCTCGGCAAATTCTACGGCGACAAGGTCGAGGAGAAGCTGCTGGCTCGCGCCGCCGAACAGATGGACAAGCACGGCGCGCTGCATGTGCTGCGTCACGGCTTCAAGGACCGTGGCGTGAAGATCCGCCTCTGCCAGTTCAAGCCCGATCACAGCCTCAACCCCGAGACCCTGGGCCGTTACGAGCAGAACCGGCTGAGGGTGGTGCAGGAGGTCTCCTACTCGCCGTTCGCCCGCGAGGGCTACAACCCGCGCCTGGACCTGGTGCTGTTCGTCAACGGCGTGCCGGTGGCGACCCTGGAGCTGAAATCGGAGTTCAAGCAGGCCATCGAGAACGCCAGGCGGCAATACCGGAAGGACCGTCCGCCCAAGGACCCCAGGACCCGCAAGGCCGAGCCGCTACTCGCCTTCGGCAAGCGCGCCCTGGTGCATTTCGCGGTCAGCCAGGAAGAGGTCTGGATGACCACCAGGCTGGCGGGCAGGGATACCTTCTTTCTGCCCTTCAACAAGGGCGACCAGGGCGGGGCAGGGAACCCGCCCAACCCGGACGGCTATGCCACCAATTATCTCTGGAAGCAGGTATTCCAGCGCGATGCCTGGCTGGACATCCTCGGCCGCTTCATCCACCTGGAGCGCAAGACCGTCGAGGACTGGCAGGGGCGCCGGTCCACCAGGGAGACGCTGATCTTTCCCCGCTATCACCAGTGGGACGCGGTGACCCGGCTGGTGGGCGCGGCGCGGCAGGAGGGGCCGGGGCACAAGTACCTGGTGCAGCACAGCGCAGGATCGGGCAAGTCCAACTCCATTGCCTGGAGCGCGCACCGGCTGGCCTCGCTGCACGACGAGAACGACCGGCGGGTGTTCGACTCGGTGATCGTCATCACCGACCGCACCGTGCTCGACGCCCAGCTGCAGGAGACCATCTACCAGTTCGAGCATGCCGAGGGGGTGGTGCGGCGCATCACGCGCACGGACGGGGAGGGCAGCAAGTCGCAGCAACTGGCCGAGGCCCTGGCAGGCAACACCCGTATCATCATCGTCACCATCCAGACCTTTCCCTTCGTCCTGGAGGCGATCCAGCAGCAGACCAGCCTGAAGGATCGCCGCTTTGCGGTGATCGCGGACGAGGCGCATTCCTCGCAGACCGGCGCCAGCGCCCGCAAGCTGCGCCAGGTACTGATGGCTGAACAGCTGGAGGAGGATGCCGAGATCACCGCTGAGGACGTGCTGGACGCCACCCTGGCTGCCCGCAGTCAAGCGGGCAACATCAGCTACTTCGCCTTCACCGCCACGCCCAAGGCCAAGACGCTGCAACTGTTCGGCAGGGTGCCGGATCCCAGCCAGCCACCGGGGCCGGAAAACCTGCCCGGACCCTTCCACATCTACACGATGCAGCAGGCGATAGAGGAAGGCTTCATCCTGGACGTGCTGCGGCGCTATACCACCTATCAAATGGCGTTCCACCTGGAACAGAAGCAGGGCATACCTGATGAGGAGGTGGACAAGGGCAAGGCGGCCACCCGGCTGTACCAGTGGGTCAAACTGCACCCTTACAACATCGAGCAGAAGGTGCAGGTGATCGTCGAGCATTACCGTCGCCATGTTGCCCGTTTGCTCGATGGCAAGGCCAAGGCTATGGTGGTGACCGACTCCAGGAAGGCGGCGGTACGCTACAAGCTCGCACTGGACAAGTACGTGGCAGAGAAGGGCTATGGCGATGTGCATGCCCTGGTGGCCTTCTCCGGTGATGTGGAGGACAAGGAGAGCGGCCCGGAACCCTTCAATGAGCGCAACATGAACCCGGGCCTGAAAGGCCGCGACCTGCGCGATGCGTTCGATACCGACGAATACCAGGTGATGATCGTCGCCAACAAGTTCCAGACCGGCTTTGACCAGCCCAAGCTGTGCGCCATGTACGTGGACAAGAAGCTCAACGGGGTGGACTGCGTACAGACCCTGTCCCGGCTCAACCGTACCTATCCTGGCAAGGAGGATCCCTTCGTGCTGGACTTCGTCAACAAGCCCGAGGACGTGCTGGAGGCCTTCAAACCCTACTACCGAACCGCCGAACTGGAGGATGTCGCCGACCCCAACCGGATCTATGACATCCAGGAGAAGTTGCAGGCGGAGCGGATCTTCACCTGGCAGGAGGTCGAGGCCTTTGCTGGGGCCTTCTTCGATCCCAAGCAGACCCAGGACAAGCTCAACTACCATGTCCGTCCGGCTGTGGACCGCTACAAGGCGCGCTATGCATCTGCCCTGCAGGCCATCCGCGATGCCCAGCACGAGGAGCGCGAGGCGGCGATGCAAGGCGATGATGTGGCCTTGGCCAACGCCCAGCGGGCCGCCAAGGCCGCGGGTGAAGAGAAGGGCGTACTGGACGTGTTCCGCAAGGATCTGGGCAGCTATGTGCGCTTCTACGAGTTCATTTCCCAGATCGTGCCCTTCGATGATCCCGACCTGGAAAAACTCGCGGTCTTTGCCCGGCACCTGCGCCCGCTGCTGCGACCTGAGGTGCTGTACGAGGATGTTGACCTGTCCGGTATCGAGCTGACTCACTATCGTCTGTGGAAGCAGAGAGAGCACCAGATCGATCTTGGTGGTGATGGTGGAGGCACTACTCTCCCAGGGGGCATCGACACCGGCACCGGTGTGGGCCGAGACCCGGAAAAGGAGACTCTGGCCGAGATCATCGCTCGTCTCAATGAGCTGTTCGCCGGTGAGGGTCTGACCGACAATGACCGGCTGAACTACCTCAATACCGTCAAGGACAAGGTGATGGAGAATGCGGCCGTAGCTTCACAGATCAAGGCCAATGATTCGCCTGATCAGATCATGCTTGGCGATTTCCCCGACGCCGTGCAGGGCGCCGTGATGGATAGTCTGGGCGCTCACAATGGGTTGGCAGAGACAGTTCTTCGGGATGGGCATATACGTGAACGCTTTGTTCGGTTACTTTTAGACACGATCCTCAACGACCGTGCCGAATGATTGTAGAGGTGGTTTCATTTGAACGGTAAGTGTCAAGTCCCGCATGGTTATAAACCTTCTTTACAAAAATCTCAGGGCGTTTTTGTTGCCATTGCTTGAGCGCCTGAATGGGCGTGACATGGCCCAAGGCACGCTGGGGGATGTGATGGT
>JAKRWE010000239.1 GCA_024712425.1 Chromatiales bacterium | reverse complement strand
AGTCGTTGCCACTCGTTCTTGCTGCGTCGCTTGTTCATAACCTGCTCCTGTCAGTGAATGCAGGGGCAGGTTATGGCGTGAGTGGCTACTCGGGAAGAACGGTGTGGTTTGAACGCTTACGTAACTTCCCACCGCCATTTTTTTCTAAAACCGGTTCTCTGAAACCGGTTTTTTTATGTCTGGACCCCGGTATTACAGGGCCTTCCGGCTGGTTCAAGCGCACTTCGTCATTTCCATTCCATCCCGACATTCTCCCTTTCTGTCTCTCTCTTCGGCCAATATTCTCTGTAACTCGCCCTCGGAAGCGTACCCTTCAAGTGCCGTTGGTACGTTTTGTCCGCCCAACAAAATCAATGGGATAGCGAAATAAGGCCGGATCTGTTTGAGTTTGAGATTGCGCCCCGATTACCTGTGTAAAAGTCCAGGGCGCTTACCGGTGAGTACAAGTGTCGGGCTTAGAAGCCGAATTGCTTGCGTTGCAGTTCCCAAAGATGGGGAAAGGGATCCATGAAGTCAGCCAGGGTCAGATTGGCCGGGTGGGTACTGTTGAGGATCGCCTCCTGGATGTCCGGTGCCAGTAGGGTCAGGCGCAGGATGCGGGAGACGTAGCTAGGACTGTTGATACCCTCGTCAGCAGCGATCTCTTTCACGCTGTTGTACTTGCCCTTGGCCAGCCAGCGGTTCCATCGATAGGCCCGGATCAGCGCATTGAGCAGGGTTACGTCTGCCTCATCGTTGCGGTCCGGATTTACCGGGTGTCCAGTGGGTGAGAGGATGGTCTTGCGTCCCCCATGGCGTCCCAGCTGGGCAGGTATGAAGATCTGTATCAGCTTGCCGTCGCGGCTCAGATTTATCGTTTGTTTCATGCGCTTTTCTCCTTGGTTTCGCGTGCCGCGGCCTTGAGATCCAGCACCAGGCTATTGATGCCACAGGTTCGGATGTCGATATGAACGCCGTCCGGCTCCACCTGGATTTTTTCGATAAAAAGTTGCAGCAGCCGGGCCTGCTCCTTGTGATAGAGATGGTCCCAGACCGCCTCAATGGATTGCAGACTCTCACGTACATCGTCCTCGCTAATGCCATCATCCATCGTGCTGGCGACCTTCCAGGTGCTGACGATCATGGCGGGGTTCTTGAAGATAGTCTTGATCTGGTCGAAGACAATGCCCTCAATATCCGCAGCTCGCACCATGCGCACTGGGCACTCTTCATGGCTGCGCTTATTGGCTGTGTGGGTGATGTAGTAGCGATAGATCTTGTCGCCTCGCCGAGTGTGTGTAGGCGTCATCGCCTTGCCATCCGGGCCGTAAAGCAGCCCCTTGAGTGGTGCCGGCGTTTGGCGACGGACATCACCTGCACGTTTCCTATGGTTTTGTGCCATGATGGCATGGGCCTTGTCCCATAAGTCCTTGTCGATGATGGCCTGGTGTTCGCCTGGGTACCATTTGTCCTTGTGTCGGATCTCGCCCAGGTAGATCCGGTTATTGAGGATCTTATAGAGCGTGGTCTTGTTGAAGGGGTGGCCGTCATTCATCCGGCCGTCACGGCCGCGGCGACGCTTGGTGCGGAAGCCCTGTTCGTTAAGTTCCTTACACAGCAAGGTGGTCGAGCGCAGACGGATAAATCGGTTGAAGATGCGCCGAACCAAGTCCGCTTCCAGTTCATTGGGTATCAGCCTGCGATTGGCCACATCGTAGCCCAGCGGCACATAACCGCCCATCCACATTCCCTTTTTCTTTGACAAAGCGATCTTGTCGCGGATCCGTTCACTGGTGACCTCGCGCTCAAACTGAGCAAAGGAGAGCAGGATATTTAGCGTCAGCCGCCCCATGGAAGTGGTGGTGTTGAACTGCTGTGTGACTGAGACGAAGGAGACGCCATGTTTGTCGAACAGGTCGATGATCTGGGCAAAATCGCCAAGGGAGCGGCTGAGCCGATCCACTTTGTAGACCACTACCACATCGATCTTGTTGGCCCGCACATCTGCCAATAACTGCTGCAGTCCGGGTCGGTCCATAGTGCCACCTGAGATGCCGCCATCGTCATAGCGATTGGGCAGTAGTACCCAGCCTTCATGCTTCTGTGAGTGGATGTAGGCTTCGCCTGCCTCGCGCTGGGCATCCAGCGAGTTGAATTCCTGTTCTAGGCCTTCCTCGGAGGATTTACGAGTGTAGACCACGCAGCGGATTGGTTTCTTTTTGTCTGTCATGGTTTACTTCCTCGTCAGGCCAAAGAACAACGGTCCCGACCAGCGGGTACCCGTGATCTCTCGGGCAATATGGGAAAGACTGCGGTAGGTACGCCCCTGATACTCGAAGCCGTTACGGGTCACGGTGACGTGGTGTTCAACGCCCTGATATTCCCGGATCAGCTTGGTGCCAATTGCGGGGCGCTTGATCCGCTTACTGCTAGGTGTCAGGTCCCGTGTGATCATATCCCTCGAAGCCGGGAACGGTTATTCTTGGCTCGAGAGCTGATCGATGTGTTCCTTTCCTGTGAGGAGGCAGTATAGAGACCATGGCTGCAACCATCC
>JAKRWE010000238.1 GCA_024712425.1 Chromatiales bacterium | reverse complement strand
GCCTGCACCGGACCATCCCTGGAGATGAGGCGCCCCCTCGTCCCCTCATGACCCCGGACTCACCAAGGGGACATTTCAGCTTGGGAGAAAAGGGGACATTTTAGAATTGGGTTGACACCGTGCTGTGCGGGTCAAGATTTTCCCGGGTGTGCCGAAAAGGGTGCAATGTCGGAAAAATCTGACAGACCGGATAGGTCTTTAATGCCTATAATCTGGCCGCAGTACCGCTGCGGGATAGAGCACTTGCAAAGAATGGGTTATGGAATAATGAATAATCGCTTGTGTGCCAGGGGAGTGCTTCGCTCCATTTTGGTGGCCGCTTTTGTCTTTATTGGTGGCTGCGCCACCGTGGATCCGGAGTTTGCTGATCCGCGAGACCCCCTGGAAGGGTTCAATCGCGCGATGTACAGCTTTAACGATACCCTGGACAAGGCCCTGATCAAGCCGCTGGCCAAGGGCTACAACGCCATCGTGCCGGCACCTGCCAACAAGGGTGTGACCAACTTTTTCAACAACCTTGCTGATGTCACCTCGGCAATAAACAACCTGTTGCAGTTCAAGGTGGAGCGGGCGTTCAGCGATATCGGCCGGGTGGTATTGAACACCACCCTGGGCATCGGTGGCCTGTTCGACGTGGCGAGCAACATGAACTTGCCCCGCTATGGCGAGGACTTCGGTCAGACCCTGGGAGCCTGGGGGATCGCCAGCGGCCCTTACCTGGTGCTGCCGATTCTCGGCCCCTCTTCGGGGCGAGGCGCCGTGGGCGTGGTGGTCGACTGGTTTACCGATCCGGTCACTTACGTGGAGGATGACACGGTACGCTGGAGCCTGCGTGGACTGAACCTGGTCGACAGGCGTGCCGACCTGCTGAATGCGAGCCGGGTGGTGGATCAGGCCGCGCTGGATCCCTATGCCTTTGTGCGTGATGCCTACCTGCAGCGGCGCAGGAACGAGGTCTACGACGGCAATCCGCCGGAAGAGGCGGAACCGCTCGACTGATTTGCCTGTCGGTACATCCAGAACAAGGCAGAGGCCCCGGTTTTTACCGGGGCCTCTGCCTTTGGGCACAAAAAACCCCGGTGCAGACCGGGGTGGTGGACCGATTATCGGGAATCATCGGTCATTGATGGTCGGAGTGAGAGGATTCGAACCTCCGACCCCTGCCTCCCGAAGACAGTGCTCTACCAAGCTGAGCTACACTCCGAAGATAGTGAGGGCGCAAAATCAGAAGGGGCGGTCGACCGAGAAGTCGGCCAGTGCAGCCAACGCCGTTCGGAAGGAACTGGCCGGCAGCGCCTCAAGGGCCCGCTTGGCCAGTCCGGCCTCTTCTTTCGCGAGGCGCGCAGTGTACGTGATTGCGTCGGTCGATTCAATCGCCTTGCGTACTTCGTCGACACGATCTGCGCCCCCGTTTTCGATCACGTCCCGCAGCATCTGCCGGGTCGCTTCGTCGCTGACCGCCTGGGCGCGTATCAGCGGAAGGGTCGGCTTGCCTTCGGCCAGGTCATCGCCGATGTTCTTTCCGATGTCGGCGTCCGAAGCACCGTAATCGAGTGCGTCGTCGATCATCTGGAAGGCCATGCCGAGGTGGAGTCCATAGGCGGCGAGTGCTTCCTCCGCGGTGCTGTCGGCATCGCAGATGATGCCGCCGAGCCGTGCCCCGGCCTCGAACAGTGTTGCTGTCTTGCGCAGGATCACTTCGCGGTAACGGGCTTCATCGGTATCGGGGTCGTTGCAGTTGAGCAGCTGCAGGACCTCGCCCTCGGCGATGCGGTTGGTTGCGGAGGAGAGCACGTCCATCACCTGCATCCGGTCGACCGCCACCATCATCTCGAAGGAGCGGGAATACAGGAAGTCGCCCACCAGCACGCCGGCTGCGTTCCCCCAGACCGCGTTGGCGGTGTCGCGGCTGCGCCGCTGCTCGGAGCCGTCGACCACGTCGTCGTGCAGCAGGGTGGCGGTGTGGATGAACTCCACGATCGCGGCCAGGTCGATATGCCGTGCTCCCTGGTAACCGAGCGCGCGCGCCGCCAGCAACACGATCATCGGGCGCAGACGTTTTCCGCCACTGCCCACGATATAGTGACCGACCTGGTTGATCAGGACGACATCCGACGCCAGTCGATCCAGGATCAATTGGTCCGTGGCCTTGAGGTCATCGGTGATCAGTTCGCGGATGCTGTCGAGATCCATGGGGATATTCTGAGGCTGAAACGGTCGGCATCCTAGAACCCACGCCTTTTGCCTGTCAAGGCGTGGCTTGGGGTCCCGTCATCTAAGTTCGTAACTCACTGAGTTTAAGTTGAGGCGGGTGCTCTGCCCAGAAAAACGCTGTGAATACCTCCATGGCCGCTTACGGCTTCCTGCCTCCCGCGGCACTCGCACGTCCTTGTGCGTCGTAGGCTCTACGGCGGCATCCCTGCCGCCGAAGTTTTCCGAGCAGACCACCCGCCACACTTTTCAGTGAGTTACGAACCTGGATGACGGGACCCTGTCAGTATGCCGCAAATCATTGCATCACGCGGGGTGTCAACCCAATTCTAAAATGTCCCCTTTTCTCCCAAGCTGAAATGTCCCCTTGGTGAGTCCGGGGTCATGAGGGGACGAGGGGGCGCCTCATCTCCAGGGATGGTCCGGTGCAGGCC
>JAKRWE010000237.1 GCA_024712425.1 Chromatiales bacterium | reverse complement strand
GGGTCAGCATTTTCCAGTGCATTGGGCCTCTTGGGTCAACTCAACTCGCAACAATGGCCGTCGATCCCCTCCGTCTGGTGAAAACAGGGCAGAATCGGCACGGTTTTCAACAGCCTGTTAGAATTGGACAAAGGGGACATTACTACTGCTTTGGACTAACAATGTTTATCACTTCCACTGTGCATCAATGCCGTGCTCGGGCTAACATGCCGGAAACAACCACCGGATGGAGTCCCCCAGCATGACGACCAGCAGCGTTATCGAGCATCGTCTAAAGCAACTCGAAAGCCATCTCGAGCAGGAGAACCCGGTCCTGCTCAACGCCGTTCAGAGCTTCCGCAAGCTCGACCACATTGCCTACCGGACGGGACTGCTCGCAGAGGACGAGTCACACGCGACCCAGATCCCGTGGTGGCCGCTGATCTCCATCCTCGGGACCTTCTCGGCCGGCAAGTCCACCTTCATCAACGACTACCTCGGGGAAAAGCTGCAGCGCAGCGGCAACCAGGCGGTGGACGACAAGTTCACCGTCATCTGTTACAGCAACCAGCATGAGTCCCACACCCTGCCCGGCGTGGCCCTGGATTCCGACCCGCGTTTCCCGTTCTACAAGATCAGCGGCGAGATCGAAAAGGTGGCCAGCGGCGAAGGCTCGCGCATCGACGCCTACCTCCAGCTCAAGACCTGCTCCAGCGAGCGCTTGCGGGGCAAGATCCTGATCGACTCGCCGGGCTTCGATGCCGACGCGCAGCGCACCTCGACCCTGCGCATCACCGACCACATGATCGACCTGTCCGACCTGGTACTGGTGTTCTTCGACGCCCGCCACCCGGAGCCAGGCGCCATGCGCGACACCCTGGACCACCTGATCGACAAGACCATACAGCGCCCGGATTCGGGGAAATTCCTCTACATCCTCAACCAGCTGGACACCACCGCGCGCGAGGACAACCCGGAAGAGGTGGTGGCCGCCTGGCAACGCGCGCTGGGCGACCGGGGACTCACTGCCGGACGCTTCTTCACCATCTACAGCGCTTCGGCCGCCAACCCGATTGACGACGAGGCCCTGCGCAACCGCTTCGAGGGCAAGCGCGATACCGACCTGAGCGAGATCTACGAGCGCATGCAGCAGGTGGAAGTGGAGCGCGCCTACCGTATCGTGGGCAGCCTCGAGAAGAACGCCCGCGACATAGAGGAACACACCATCCCCGCACTGACCGAACTGATCCGGGTATGGCGCAAGCGCACCCTGATCGGCGATGCCGTGGTGCTGGTCCTGGCACTGGCCGCCTTCCTGTTCGGCTCCGTCCAGCTCGACCAATGGGACGGCTGGCACTACCGGGCGGACTGGTGGAAGTGGCTGAGCGAGACCCCGCTGCGGCTGTTCCTGGGCGCACTGGCGGGCTATGTCGTGTGGCTTGGACTGCACTACGGCGTACGTCGCCTGGCGGCCAAATCGGTCGCATCACTGGCGCGCAGGATCGCGGGCCAACAAGGCATACGGGGTGATCTCGCGGCCGCCTTTCGCGCCAACACGGCCCCCTGGCGCAGCATCTTCAGCAAGAGGCCGCGCGGCTGGAGCCGTCACAACCGCCGTCTGCTGGGCGAGGTACTGGAAGACACCGATCGGTATGTGCAGGACCTGAACGATAGCTTCACCAACCCTTCGGGCACCCGCGTCGAGGCCGTGACGCAAGACGAGCCGGTCATCGGCGAGGCATCGGCACCATCCAGGGCATGAACGGCGTCCGCCTGGGCATCGATCTCGGCGGGACCAAGATCGAGGGTGCCCTGCTGCATCCGGACGGCCGCCTGGCGCCGCGCATCCGCATCCCCACACCACAGGGCGACTACCACGCCACCCTGGACGCCATTGCCGGACTGGTCGGCGAACTGGCATCTGCACACCCGGGGCACTTTCCCCGGCCACCGGCCTGCTGCGCAATGCCAACTCGGTGTGCCTGAACGGCAGACCCCTGCTGCAGGATCTGCAGGACAGGCTCGGCAGGCCAGTGCGCATCGCCAACGACGCCGACTGTTTCGCCCTGTCCGAGGCCTCGGACGGTGCGGCGACCGGCGCGAGCAGTGTGTTTGGCGTGATCCTCGGCACTGGCACCGGCGGCGGCATCGTGATCCGGGGGCAACTGCTCTCCGGGCCGAATGCAATCACCGGCGAATGGGGCCACAACCCCCTGCCCTGGCCGGCCCGCGAGGAACTCCCCGGCCCCGCCTGTTACTGCGGCAAGCACGGCTGATCGAGACCTTCCTCTCCGGCCCGGCACTGGCACGGGATCATGGCGGCTCGCTGGATGCACCGGCGATCGTCGCGGCGGCACAGGCCGGTGACCCGCACGCACAGGCCAGCATGGCGCGCTACCATGACCGCCTGGCGCGCGCCCTGGCCAGCATCATCAACGTGATCGACCCCGAGATCATCGTGCTCGGCGGCGGACTCGGCCGGATCGCCTCGCTGTATACCGAGGTCCCCGCATTGCTGCCCCGTTACGTATTCTCCGACACGCTGCGTACCCGTATCCTGGCGCCGGCACATGGCGACTCCAGCGGCGTACGCGGCGCCGCCTGGCTGTGGCCCCTGGCGACCAAATCGGTCTAACCCGAATATTTCATCCGCTTCTCGCTTTTCCGGGCGGTCAGTGGATGGAAGATGTGGTGCCTCGAACGGGACGTGGAAAGGCTCGTGAAGGGCTATTTTCTAGGCTGCAGGCAC
>JAKRWE010000236.1 GCA_024712425.1 Chromatiales bacterium | reverse complement strand
GGTCAGCATTTTCCAGTGCATTGGGCCTCTTGGGTCAACTCAACTCGCAACAATGGCCGTCGATCCCCTCCGTCTGGTGAAAACAGGGCAGAATCGGCACGGTTTTCAACAGCCTGTTAGATCATCACCACGCCGCGACGCTTGCGGTACCAGCGCAGAACGGCCATCTTGACCACGTCGTTGAACACGAACCAGCCAGGGCATAGGTCCACATGCCCAGCGCCCATTCCCATCCGATGGGGGTCATGAGGCCGAAGCCGTATACCGTGATGATCGTACCCACGACCCGGCTGGAGAAGGTGGAGATGAACAGTATCCAGGACGGCCAGGGGCGCTTGAAGAACCAGTCGTCGATGCGGGTGTTGTAGATGGTGCCGTGCCCGGCGATGACCAGCTTGGCGAAGAATATCGACTGAACGAAGTCCAGGGGCAGCTGCAGGTACACCATGACGATCCAGAACAGCAGGAAAGAGGACAGCACACCGGCCACGCCCAGCCAACTGGCCATGACCAGTACCTCGTGCATGTCCCAGCGGATGGGATACTTGCGTATCCGGGTGTTGTCGTAGGCGATCGCCAGGATGGGGATGTCGTTGAGCAGGGCCAGCACGATGATCATCAGCGCGGTGACCGGGTAGAATTCGAACACCCCGATCGCCAGGCCCATGAAGAAGATGATGCGGATGGTCTCGGCGATGCGGAAGATGGTATAGCTCTGCATGCGCTCGAAGGTGATGCGCGCCTGTTCAATGGCATCCAGGATCACGCGCAGGCCCGGGGCCATGAGCACGATATCGGCGGCCGCACGCGCCGCGTCGGTGGCGCCGCTGACCGCGATACCGGCATCCGCCTTCTTCAACGCGGGCGCATCGTTGACCCCGTCGCCGGTCATGCCGACGATGTGGTCGGCCTTCTGCAGTTCGTCGACGATAAAGTACTTGTCCTCGGGATACACTTGGGCGAAGCCGTGGGCCTGCTCGATGTGGGCGATGATCTCGGACTCGTGCTTCTTGACCGCGCCCTCGGGCAGCTCGATGTTGTTCAATTCCTTGCGCACCCGCTTGACTACGTCCTCGGTGATCTTCTCGATCTGCTCGGCCGGGGTGTCGGTCCGCAGCGTCTGCACCAGGGCCCTGGAGATCACCCGTGCCAGCAGCAGGTATTCCTCGGTGGTCTCGCCCTTGAGTGCGCGCACGTCCTCGATGTTCTCGCCGATGTCCAGCAGTTGCGCGATGTAGCGCGCCACCGCGATGTTGTCGCCGGTCACCATCTTGACGCTCACCCCCTGGGCCTTGGTCTCGGCGATGACCTGCCTGGAGTCTTCGCGCGGCGGGTCGAACAGCGGGATCAGTCCGATGAAGGTGAACTCCTTGCTCTCGCCCTGGCGGATCGCGACGCCCAGGGTGCGGAAACCCTTGTCGGCGAAGGCCTCGACGTGTGCATAGGCCTCGGCGCGGTCGAAATTGTGGTTGTGGCAATTGTCGATTACCACCTGGGGAGCTCCCTTCATGACGGCGAGCGTCTCGCCCCGGTCGGTTCGCAGGATGGCCTGCGAGGACTTGCTCACCGGGTTGAAGGGGATGAATTTCTGTACCTCGAAGCCGTTCAGGCGGTCACGCAGTCCCCGGCGGTCTATCTCGGCGAAGATGGGGGCCTCGATCGGGTCATGGTTCTCCTCGCGCGAGGCCAGGGCGGCATACAGGAACAACGCCTCCTCGGTGTGGCCCGCTGCGACATGGGCCGGGGCCAGGCTCATGCGGTTCTGGGTCAGGGTGCCGGTCTTGTCCGAGCACAGCACGTCCATGCCGGCCAGTTCCTCGATGGTGTCCAGGCGGCTGACGATGACCTGTTTGCGGGCCAGCGCGGTGGCACCGATGGCCATGGTCACGGTCAGCACCGCGGGCATGGCAACCGGGATGGCGGAGATGGTCAGCACCAGCGAGAACACCAGCAGGTCGACCACCGGCTCATGACGCGAGATCCCCAGCGCGATCAGGATGCCGATGACCACCAGGGTGATCAGAATCAGGAAGTCGCCGACCTTGATGACCATCTTCTTGAAATGGCTGCATCCGGCCATCTCGGCCTTGGCCACCAGGCCCACGGTCTTGCCGAAGCGGGTGTTGAGACCGGCACCCTTGATCCGGGCGATCATCTCGCCCTGCTTGATCACGGTGTTGGCATAGGCCTCGTCGCCGGCCTTCTTGTTCACCGGCAGGGATTCGCCGGTCAATGCGGACTGGTCGATCTGCAGGTAGTCGCCACCGGAGAGCAGATCGACGCCGGCCGGCACCACGTTGCCGATCCTGAGCTTGACGATATCGCCCGGGACCAGTCCGGCGGCATCGATCTCCTGCCACTGCCCGTCACGCAACACGGTCGAGCGCAGCGCCAGTTTGCTCTTCAGGACCTCGATGGCATTCAGCGCCTTGGATTCCTGGTAGAAGTCCACGAAGGCATTGACCAGGAGCATGATCACGATGATCACGAAGTCCTCCCAGCGCTGCACCGAGGCCGAGAGGATGCCTGCGACCTCGATCATCCAGGGGATGGGGCCCCAGAAGCGCGCGAGCAGGCGTTGCCACCAGGTCTTCTCCCTGGCCTCGATACGGTTGGGGCCGTATTTCTCTAGCCCGGATATTTCATCCGCTTCTCGCTTTTCCGGGCGGTCAGTGGATGGAAGATGTGGTGCCTCGAACGGGACGTGGAAAGGCTCGTGAAGGGCTATTTTCTAGGCTGCAGGCACACC
>JAKRWE010000235.1 GCA_024712425.1 Chromatiales bacterium | reverse complement strand
GGGTGGGTTGAGCTTCGCGAAACCCATCGATTGTGGTCTGAAACGGTGGGTATCGCTACGCTCAACCCACCCTACGCAGAGCTCTCATCTTCTTTGTGTCCTTCGTGTTCTTTGCGGTTGAGTGTTTTCCACATTAAAGCCTGCGCGCAGGCTGCCGCTAACAGGTTCAGGACAGCAACCACGGCACAGCGAGGAAACAGACATGGCAGGAATTCTGGACGGCGTCGATCAGCGCACGCAACTGGCAGGCCACAACCGGCTGGAGCTGCTGCTTTTTCAATTGGGCGGCAGGCAGCGCTACGGGATCAATGTCTTCAAGGTGCAGGAGGTCATCCAGTGTCCGCCGCTGACCAAGGTGCCACAGGCCCACCCGGTGGTGAAGGGCATCGCCAATATGCGCGGAAAGACCATCACCATCATGGACCTGTCCATGGCGATCGGCGGGCCGTCACTGCAGGACTGGGAGAACAAGTTCACCGTGATCACCGAGTACAACCGCAAGGTGCAGGGTTTTCTGGTCAACTCGGTGGATCGCATCATCAATATGAACTGGAAGGACATCCTGCCACCGCCCAAGGGCGCGGCGGAAGGCTCCTACATGACCGCGGTGACCCAGATCGACGACGAGCTGGTGGAGATCATCGATGTGGAAAAGGTGCTCAAGGAGGTCATCGGCGGTCAGGAAGAGGTCTCCGAGGGCGTGATAGACGAACAGTCGACAGCCGGGCAGCATCATGTACTGGTGGTCGACGACTCCAGTGTGGCGCGCAATCAGGTCACCCGGGTGCTGGGACAGATGGGCGTCGAGTTCACCGCCTGCAAGGATGGCCAGGAGGCCTGGGAACAGTTGCTGCAGTGGGCGGAGGAGGGCAAGGACCTCGAACAGTTCCTGTCGTTGGTGATCTCGGACGTGGAGATGCCGCGCATGGACGGCTATTCACTGACCAGGAACATCAGGGAAAACCCGGCGATGGTAAACCTGAATGTAATTCTGCATACTTCGCTCAGTGGTGTATTCAACAAGTCCATGGTCGCCAAGGCGGGGGCCAACGATTTTCTTCCAAAATGGGAGCCGGATACCCTGGCCATGATGGTCCAGGACTACCTGCAGCGACACGACGACTGGCGCGCACAAGCGGCCTTAGTAACAAGGCTGTGCCAGGTCCGGTACAGGGGATAAGAATAAGGAAATGCGTCTATCTTCCGAGCAGTATGAAAAGCTCGCCGGATTTCTGGAAAAACATGCTGGGATTCGACTGGGCGGGGGCAAGGAGTACCTGGTGGTCAGCCGCCTGGGGTGCGTGCTGCGCCAGTTCGGCATGGACGATTTCGGCGTCCTGGTGCAAAAGCTGGAACAGGGAACGGATCGCGCACTGCTGACCGAGGTCATCGATGCGATGACCACCAACGAGACCTTCTGGTTCCGGGACCCGGCACACTACCAGATCCTTACCCGGGACGTCCTGCCGGAAACGGATCATGGACACGCGCGGATATGGTCTGCTGCTGCCTCCATGGGACAGGAGGCCTACAGCATCGCGATCTCGATCAAGGGCGCGATACTGGCGGGACAGCTGCCCAACAGCTTCAGCTATGAAATCCTGGGGACAGACATCTCGCAGGCGGCACTCAAACAGGCCGAGGAGGCCCGTTATTGCGGTATGGCAGCGGCCCGTGGCCTGACGCCTGAACAAAGGCAGCGGTATTTCGTGAGCGATGGCGATTGTATCGAGGTTCAGCCCGTCTATCGTCGCAATATCCGCTTTCGCAACTTCAATCTGCTCTCGGGTTTCGACGGCCTGGGCCGTTTCGACGTCATCTTCTGTCGCAATGTCCTGATCTACTTCTCCCAGGAACGCAAACGCAACATCCTCGAGCGTTTCAGCCAGGCCCTCGATCCCGGCGGGTGCCTGTTCCTGGGCTCCACGGAATCCATGAGCGGCTATGACGATCTGTTCCGCATGGAGCGCTTTGGCACCGGCCTGGTGTACCGCCGCTGTTGACCCGAAAGGCCTTGCCGCTTCCGGCAAGCGTTTGCCATATTGCCGCTCCGTCAAGCTCTATCCAGCTGATAAACAGGGATAAATGACTTTGGCATGAAGTCTGCTTCCAGTGTTGGCAAGAGACACAGGCGGGCAGAGCATGAATTTCGACAAAGTCTTTGGTATCCACGAACAGGCGCTGCAGCTGCGCGCGCGTCGAGGTGCTGGCATCCAATCCGGCGAATGCGGATACGCCGGGCTACAAGGCCAGGGACCTCGACTTCAAGAAGATCCTGAGCGGGCAGATGGGCCCGGCGGTCTCCATGAACGCCACCCACAAGGGACATATCCAGCCCGGCGGGGGTCCGATGTCCCCGTCCATGCTGCAGTACCGCATGCCGCAGCAGCCCTCCCTCGACGGCAATACCGTGGAGACCGAGCGCGAGCAGGTCGAATACAGTGCCAACGCCGTCCGTTACCAGGCGAGCCTGCGCTTCCTCGAGGGCAGGATCCGCAGCCTCAAAACCGCAATAACAGGTAATCAGTGATGAGCAGCTTCAAGATCTTTGACATCGCCGGCTCCGGCATGAACGCGCAGAACCTGCGCCTGAATGTCGTGTCCTCCAACCTGGCCAACGTGGACGCGGTATCCAGCAGCATGCAGGAGACCTAACCCGAATATTTCATCCGCTTCTCGCTTTTCCGGGCGGTCAGTGGATGGAAGATGTGGTGCCTCGAACGGGACGTGGAAAGGCTCGTGAAGGGCTATTTTCTAGGCTGCAGGCACAC
>JAKRWE010000234.1 GCA_024712425.1 Chromatiales bacterium | reverse complement strand
TCAGGCCAGACTCGGAATTGGGATCCCGTTGGGTCGGTCGCATTGAATCCGGAACGTAACAACGAAGAAAAGTGTCGCGCCGCATGATCGAAAAGGCGACATCTATCTTGACAAATACCGAGGGATCTGAAGTCCTACCGTGGAATGCCGGTCATGCCACCACCCTGGATGGCTGGTTCTGCGGGCGCTGAGCGGAAAGATGGTGCGGCATCGGCACCGTCCGCGGACATATTGGACGGGTCGCCCGAAGGTTTCGTGGCGGCCTTGCGCCCGGCGGCAGAAAAGGCGGCAGCACGACTCGGCCTGCCGGCCGAGGCACTGCTCGCCCAGGCGGCGCTGGAGACCGGCTGGGGTGGACACGTCATGCAGCGACCGGACGGTAGCAGCAGCCATAACCTGTTCGGGATCAAGGCGGACAGTCGCTGGAATGGTGGCCGGGTGCAGGTCAGCACCCTCGAATACCGCGATGGTGTGGCCATGCGCACCAAGGCCGATTTCCGTGCCTATGACTCCTATGAGGAGTCCTTCAACGATTACGTGCGGTTCGTGCAGCAGAACCCGCGTTATGCCGAGGCATTACGTGCCACGGAGGATGTCGGTCGTTATTTCGATCGCCTTCAGCAGGCCGGTTATGCCACCGACCCGGCATATGCCGAAAAGATCGGGGAGATCCTGAAAAAAGGACCTTTCGACACCGCAGCTGGCGCGAGACAGGAGGGCGTCGGCGCCGGTTAGGCGCCGCGTATAGACCGTTATGGCAAATATACTCAATACTGGCATCAGTGCACTCAATGCCTTCCAGCGCCAGTTGGCGACCACCGGGCATAACATTGCCAACGTCAATACCGAGGGCTACACGCGTCAGCGCGTCGACTTCAATGCGCTGGAGCCGCAGGGTGGGGATGGCGGTTACATCGGTTCCGGGGTCGAGGTCTCGTCGATTCGCCGGACCTTTGACGACTATCTGGCAGGCCGGGTGCGTGACTACAACGCATCTCACGAGGAGTACTCGATCTACTACGAGCGCGCCAGCCAGGTAGACAATGTGCTCGGAGATGCCGCATCGGGTCTGGACCAGATGATGCAGGATTTCTTTGCCAGCATCCAGGATGTGGCGAACGATCCGACCTCCGTGCCGGCACGCACGGTGATGCTGAACAAGGCAAATCTGCTGGCGGATCGTTTTCAGTCCCTGAACGGCTGGATGGACAATCTGCGCTCCGAGGTCAATCGTGATCTGGGCACCTATGTAGATGACCTGAATGGCATTGCCGGTTCCCTGGCCAGTATCAACCAGCGCATACAGTCTGTAAGTTCGAATAGTGCCAATCCGCCGAACGACCTGCTCGATCAGCGGGACCAGCTGATCGACCAGTTGTCCGGTTATGTGAACGTCAATACCTCGGTCCAGGACGATGGTTCCATGAATGTCTTCATCGGCAATGGACAGGCACTGGTAGTCGGAGGAACGGCAAGCAGCCTTTCGGTGGTGAACAACCCGGCGACTGCGGATAAGAAGGAACTGGTCATCACCCAGCCAGGCGGTTCAGTGGTCACCGTGACCGATCAGGTCAGTGGCGGAAAACTGGGCGGCCTGCTGCGTTTCCGCACCGAGGTGCTGGATTCAGCGCAGAACTCGCTGGGCCTGGTGGCCATTGGGCTGGCAGACGCCTTCAACACACAGCACCTGCTGGGTACGGATCTCAATGGCGCTGCGGGTACCAGTTTCTTTACCACGACGACCCTCCAGGTGCTCGCCAACAGCAACAATACCGGCACGGCCGTGGTAAATGCGGGCTTCAGTGCGGTAAACAATCTGACCAATAACGATTACCAGCTGGGTTTCGACGGCGCCAATTGGTCGATCACGAATCTGGGTACGGGTGCCAGCTCGGTACTGGGGCCGCCAGGTACCTATGTACACGACGGTGTTCAGATCACTATCGGCGCCGGTGGTGCCGCCGGGGACAGGTTTCTGTTGCGCCCCACACGCGGTGGCGGCCAGGACATCGGTGTGCTCATCACCGATCCCCGCGAAATAGCGGCCGGTCAGACCGGTGCGGTGGGCGACAACCAGAATGCACTGGGTCTGGCTGCTCTGCAGACTCAGCAGGTGTTGCTCAACGGTAGCGCGAGCTTGGGGGATGCCTACGGAGTCATGGTCGCGGATGTCGGTACGCTCACCCACCAGGCGAAAACCAACGAAGATGTGCAGAACCAGCTGCTTAAGCAGGCCGATGAGGCGAAGTCGGCTGTCTCCGGCGTTAACCTGGACGAGGAGGCCGCGGACCTTGTGCGTTTCCAGCAGGCGTATTCCGCCGCGGCCCAGGTGATCGCCACGGCCAACACACTGTTCGACACCCTGCTGGGTGCGGTGAGGGGTTGATGAGATGACCAGCAGAATCGCCACGCCATTCATGTTCACCCAGGGGGTGGACGTGATGCTCAGAAAACAGGCCAATATCAGCCAGACTGAACTGCAGCTCGCCAGCGGTACCCGTATCCTCAATCCGTCGGATGATGTGGCGGCATCGGTGCAGCTGCTGGACCTGAAGGAGAGTAAGTCCAGGCTGGACCAGTTTCAGCGTAATGCCGATACAGCGGCCGCCAGGCTAGGTGCGGAGGAGACTGCCCTGGACGGTGTGAGCAACCTGTTGCAGCGGGTGCGTGAGCTGACCGTACAGGGTAACAACGGAATCCTGAATGTGCAGGATCGCCAGTCCATTGTGTTAGTCCAAAGCAGTAATGCCCCCTTTGTCCAATTCTAAAATGTCCCCTTTTGATTTCGGGAGGGGTGGTGACAGAGGAGACCATTGCGATGACACAGAAGACGGTGGACCGGCTGGGGGTGGTTCAGCAGGTTGTCGACCGGCAGTTGCGGCAG
>JAKRWE010000233.1 GCA_024712425.1 Chromatiales bacterium | reverse complement strand
CTTCTTCAAAACCGCCTCTTTACGTTCTTTCGGGTAACCCATGGTTCCTCTCTCTCATCCCCTCGGGATCTCAATTAGAGTCCCTTTCAACAGAATGGACAACTATCCTGACAGAGGGGGGTGACCTACAGTGAAAAAGGTATGTGGGAACTGGGGCCGGACCGCAAGGGATGGATCCAGGCGACCCCGGAATCGCATCACCATATGTACCAGAGTATGGAGTACGACAGCCGGCACGCGAAGCTCGCGGTGTTTGGTGGGGACAAGGGAGGCAACCGGGTCTGGGTTTATACGCCGGGCCGCGTGGCCGGAGAAAAGGGTAGCTGGGAGGAAAGAATGCCACGTGGTGATAACTGCCCGGCGGATCGCGATATCCCGGCGGCCTTCGACAGCGATACTGGGGTGTTCCTGCTGGTGCCGGACAACCCTGTGCCCAAAGGTGCAAAAAAGCCCGTCTCCAGTAGTACCTGTGTCTATGATCTGGGAAGCAATACCTACATCAGGCTGCCGAATGCGGAGATGCCGGCACTGGGTATGAACTACACGATGGCCTACGATCCCTCGAACAAGGTCTTTTTTCTTGTCACCGGTGACTGGAAGAGGCCGCCGGCCGTGTGGGCCTTGCACCTGGAGTTGTTTCCTTTTGAGAAGAGGCTGACGCCGGGCGCATGATGTTCCGAAGGAAGTACTCGGTGCTCATGGTGTGTACGGCCAATATCTGCCGTTCGCCCATGGCCGAAGGAATGTTTCGGCAACTGGTGCGAAAAGAAGGATTGGCAAAGAAGGTCAAGGTGGATTCGGCCGGTACGCGCGCCATGAAAGGACATCCCCCGGATGCCAGGGCATAGGCTGCAGTGCGTCGCTGGGGCGCTGAGCTCAAGCGTGTTCGGGGAAGGGGTATCAGGCCCGATGATTTCAGTCGCAACGATCTTATCCTGTGTATGGAACAGGGGCACAGAACTCAACTGTTGGGGCAGTGTCCGGTGGAGTATCATGAAAAGATCAAGTTGATCATGGATTTCGTCCCTGAGTTCGGGATGCAGGACCTACCGGATCCGTATTTTGGCAGTGCAGCGGGTTTTGAACGCGTGGGAGAGATACTGGTCGCAACGTTACCGAGGGTGCTGGAGCAGGTGCGTAAAGAACTCGACATTCTTTCGTCCTAGTCTCTTGACTCCCGAATTCTGGGATGTTTGTGCTGGCAGCAAGGAGGCTGTAGAACACCCGGGTGCTGGAGGACAGATTGCCAGGATGGAGTATTATTAGGTTTATTCCCCGGAGCAGAGGTTTTCCATTCCATGTCCATTCGCCTGAAAGTGGCACGCAGCGAGAAGGAACTCGATGACGTTTTCCGGTTGCGGCACCAGGTCTATGTTGCCGAGCGAGGGAAGTTTTCGTCTGTTCGCAACGGGGGACAACACATCGTGGATCGCTATGACGCGATTCCCGGTGTGGCGAATATCGTCGCCTACGAGGGCGACACGGCGATTGCCTCGATGCGGGTCAACAGGGATTCGGCGATCGGGCTGCCGGCAGAGGAGTATTTCGACTTCTGGCGTACGCGCACGGCCCTGTGGGATGCGCACCTCCAGGGAAAGTCGGACGAGCCGATTCTGGTCAGCGGCAGTATGCTGGCCATCCACAGGCAATGGCGCAATCGCCGCAATGTCATTTTTGCTCTGTTCAAGATAGCGGCGGGCGTGATGTACGACTGGGGTGCTACGCACGTCATCGGTTCCATCAGTGAGGAGACGCTGAGCCTGTATGGGCGGATCGGTTTCGAGGCCATTGGGGAACCGGAATGGAATGAGGCGGTCCGGGACAGCCTGGTCCCGATACTGGCGCCATTCGACAAGGTGTTCGAATGGACCTACGGGAGTATCAGCGACCGGATAGCGCCCTTCTGGCTGAACAATTTTTGTGGCAAGTTCGAGCGCCTGCTGCTGTCGCCCGGCGAGTCGCTCTTTCACCAAGGCGAGACCGCTGAACACGCCTATGCAATAGACGAGGGCTGGATCTCCATTTCCCGTAAGGATGGGCAGGGCAACGAGATGGTTTTGGCCAACCTGTCACGAGGAGCGTTGTTGGGAGAACTTGCCATTCTGGACGAAGAGCCGCGCTCTGCGACGGCGACGGCAATAACAAATGCCAGCCTGATCGTCCTCGAGCGGCAGCATCTGATGGATCTGGTACGGGAGCATCCCGAAAAACTGGGCCAGTTATTGCGGCACCTCACTCGACGGGTGCGGGATATGGACGATCTTGCCATGGTCCAGGCCTTTGCTCCCGAAACCAAGCGCGTGGTGCATGCACTCAATCGCCTGTGGCGCTCCGCCGATACCGATCCGGAGAACCCGGCGGTACGGGTCGGCCGGGTCGCACCGGAGCAGATCGCAAGGTCTGCCCAGATCCGCGAGGACGAGTTGATGCGCGTGCTCGAGACAGAAAAGAGCAAGGGTGTGCTCGATTTTGGGCGAAGGAGGATCCGGTTCTTCCGCGAGCCGGGCGTGGACGACCCGTTCGAAAGAGATGTCGGTTAGGAATCGCGTTCACGAATTTTCACCGTTGATCCCGCACCGACCCTGGAGTCGGGATTTGGACATTCGCGGCTATTCCCGTTTAAGCCCTTGTTTCCCTGTGGGAAGTCTTTACATTCCTGTTGCCGTGCTACAGATGGCGGCTGGCTGGTGGTATAATCATGCCTCGTGAACAGTTTCATGCTTGCTTGTAAGGCACCGTTTCGTGTGTTAAACCATGACTGAGTTCACAAAACCTGCGCCATAATAATATCGGCTCTTCCCCTGATCGAGTGGGTAGTTTAGCGTAGGGGAGCATGAGAGACGTTGATCTATACACCCAGATACTGGGTATCCAGGCACCTTGGCAGGTCACCGATGTGGAGGTGGA
>JAKRWE010000232.1 GCA_024712425.1 Chromatiales bacterium | reverse complement strand
TCTTCATGCTGGGAGGTGAGAGCTATCGACTGAAGCACAAACGCGAGAGCTGATTTTTTTGTCGCCCCGGGTGGGTCAATTTTATTGGCCGAGGGGGGTCAAAATTATTGGCCATTGACAACCGGGCGCAGCCGGGTAAGCTGGATGAACTCCGGCAAGCCGGGTGGATGAGTGGCAACAGATTCAAGGGGCATGGTGTCCTCCGTGTGGTGGGTACACGGTTAGGATCGCACCGATGGAAAAAACGCAAGTTTGTGCAAAAACCACCGCCTCAGCCCCCTAAATCGGGGGCTGAACGATAGTTTTTGCGCGGACACCGGCCCGTAGAATGGTGAGTCATGGACAGGCGAAACTTCCTGATAACACTCGGCATATCGGCACTTCTGCTTGGGCAGGCCCAGAGCGCACCGCAGGCCGACGTGATAGAAGATGCTCAAAAGATGCTGGATGGGTACGCCAACGGCAAGGCACTCTATGGCGCAGGCCAGTATCGTGAGGCGTTCCGTGTTTTTCTGCCCTTGGCGAAGGCCGGTTTTCCACAGGCCAAGATGTCGATTGCGTACCAGTACGAGCTAGGGCAGGGCGTGATGCGCAACCCTGGGCAGGCGATGCGCTGGTACCAGAGTGCAGCCGATGATGGGCTGCCGGCCGCGATCATCGCGCTCGGGATCGCCTACCGGGAGGGCCAGTGGGTCAAGCGCAACCTCGTGCTGTCCTACGCCCTGTTCATCACCGCCAATACCATTGCACCAGGCAAGGCGAATGATGCGCTATCGCGTGCCGTGGCCGAATCGCTGACTGCAGAACAGAAACACCTGGGCAGGAAGCTCGCCTCGAAGATGAAGCCAGGGCATGGCGCGATCACCCGTATCATCAAGCAAGCCCAGCGCATAGGGAGTCCGATACTTTGAAACTCAACATAACAACCATTCTCCGCGGTGCCGGATTCGCAGTAGCCGTGGTTGCACTGGCATCGAGCGCCTACGTCATCGAAACCGGCAATGTTGGCGTGAAGAAAACCCTCGGGGATATCGATACCGAGGAAGTCGGGCCGGGCGTGCATTTCAAGCTGCCGTTGGTCACCAGTATCGAGGAGTATTCTGCCAAAGAGAACCAGATCGATCTGGAGAATCTGACACCGAAGGCCAGCGACAACCTCTCATTGCGGGATTTCGACGTGACCGTGTACTACACGGTGCGCCCGGACAAGATTGCCGATCTTCGCATCAAGTACGCCCTGCCGCCGTCATGGAATGGGGCAGGGGCCTTGTTGCCGGTTTACGAATTGGTCCGCAAGCAGGCGCGCAGCGCGGCCTATGAATCGGTCGCCCGGGTGCCGTCGCTGGAGTTGCACAAACGACGGCCGCAGCTCGAAACCGATATTCAGGCCTCGGTGCAGCAATCGCTGGATCAGGCGGATCCCGATGCGATCAATGTCAGTCGCGTCATCATCCGCTCGGTGCGTACCGATCCGAGCGTTGAGAAGTCCATCCAGCAGGCGGTCGCAGCGGAAAAGCAGCTCGAGGCCAAAAAGGTACAGGTGGATATCGCGAAGAAGGACGCCGAGATCGAGATTGCCCGGGCCAAAGGGATCGCGGAGTCGAACCGGATCATCAATGACTCGCTGACCCCGGAGTATCTGCAACACGAGCTGCATGAGGCGATGATGAAATTTGCCGAGAATGGCGCGGGTTCTGTGGTCATTCCGGCCAACATGGGCAATGTACAGATGCTGTTGCCAGCCGAGCCCTTGGGGAAGAACTCACCGCAACATGTCGGCCAGTAGGATGTGCAGCATGCGGAGCAGGAAAAACCTGGTGTGGAGCCTGACACTTGCGCTGGGGATTGCGCAAGCCGCCGATGCCCCACCCGATCCGCAGGCGATCGCATGGAAGCAGCTGCGTGATGCCTATCCAGACCGGATAGCCGCCTATGATGCTGTGCCGTACTCGTCTCGGTATCACCCGGAAATCGCTAAGGCCTTTAAGGACAACCTCGAGGAGATTGAGGATCTGCGCCGCCGGCTCACCCAGTTGATTCTGCAGGGAAAGCGGTGTGACGCCATCGAGCAAGTGCTACTGGATACGGCGGCGACGCACATTTCCGACAAGGAAAAACGCCTGGCGTTCCGGATCGACTGTGAAGGAGGCACGACCTACCATGCGGATGCCGCGCAGATCCGCGCCGGCGACATCCCGCCAGCGGACAAGAAGGGGCAATGGCGCAAGGCAGAAGCGCGCACCATTTGCGAGGAGGTGATACGTGCCAACGGGCCGAGTCGGCAGAAACCACACATCATCGACACTCAAGTGGACACTGATGACTCGGGTGCCTATCGGGCCACGGTGATATTCGAGACAAAAGGCAGACAGCAGCGACCTGAGACCCACACTGCAAAATGCACTTTTGCGCCGGGCGAGTACCCGCGGGTAACGATAGAATAGTTGTACGCAGAACAAGAAACACCATGTCCACCCATCCCTCTCCCAGCCACCATGTCCACCCATCCCTCTCCCAGCACGCAAACCATCGGCCTGCACAACACACCGCCGGTACAGGCGATCGACCCGGATGCAACGGACATCCAGGCGATAGCGGTCCGACTGGCGACATTGGCACGCACAATGGTGGAGGGCGAGGATGTGCTCAATACGCCATTGTGCGCTTTGCAGTTGGCGCACCAGGCGTCGGAATTGGCCACCCGGACAATGGCGCTGGCCGTCGAGCTGCAGTGTACCCAGGCCGCACTGACTCAACAGAAGGCCGCACTGGAACAGGCGCGCCGCGAGGCAACGCGTGACCCCTTAACTGGCCTCGCCAATCGAAGAGTCTTCGACAACCAGATGATCGATCATTTCAAGCGGATCAATGACACCTATGGACACCCGGCCGGAGACCACGTTCTGCGCGAG
>JAKRWE010000231.1 GCA_024712425.1 Chromatiales bacterium | reverse complement strand
AGGCCAGACTCGGAATTGGGATCCCGTTGGGTCGGTCGCATTGAATCCGGAACGTAACAACGAAGAAAAGTGTCGCGCCGCATGATCGAAAAGGCGACATCTATCTTGACAAATACCGCTGGACAGGTGCAGAAAGCCGGCGATGCCGTCGGGCTGGCGCAGAGGCAGCAGGGCCTCGCTGTGCAGATGCAGCGCCGGTGCGGGAAAGGGCTGGTGGTGTGGGTTCCAGCGTCCGAGCCAGGGGTGGTGCAGGTCCGGGTAGCGTTGCATGGCGCGACGCACATCCCTTTCCATGCGCACATGCGGCAGGCGGCCGTTGCTGACCCCAAGCGCACTCAGCAGCTCGCTCAGTACCTCGTGCGGGTCGAACAGGACCAGCTGGACGCTTTCCAGGGCAAAGGATTTGCGCAGTCCGGTGGTGAGGGCCTCGATCAGCTCCGGCAGGTCGGCGGCGCCGAGCAGGACCAGCTCGCGTTCCTGGAAGCGGTGCATGACCTGTTCATTGTGGCTGGCGTCGCCGGTCAGGGTGTCCAGCAGCTGGCGCAGCGTCAGGTTTTTCGACTCCAGGCGGCTGAGTCTTCGAACGGCCTCCTTGGCTGTATCGCGTTCCATGTGACGTATAATCGGTCGGACCGGGCACAAATGCCAGTTCCAGGGAAGGAACATGCGCATCAGGATGTTGATTTTGTGCGGTCTGTGCACCGCTTCTTCGGTGGCCCCTGCGGCCGTCTATCGTTGCGACGGCCCGGCCGGGCCGGCATTCCAGGATATGCCCTGCGCGGCGGGGCCTTTGCCGGTTGTGGACGGGGCCGTCCGGTCATCTACATCGGGGCTGCGGGAGAGCGAACGGCGCTGGCTCCGTCAGCGTGCGGGGCGCAAATCCCGGTCCGTCGAAACCGTCCGGCGGCATGTGCGTGATGACAGGGCGCAACAGCGGCGTTGCTGGAAACGGCGTGTCGCCCTGGAAAAGGTGAAGGCGCGCCTGAGGCACGGCTACCGGCCCTCCCAGGGGGAGCGTCTGCGCCGTCAACGCCGGAATGGCGAGGACTACTTGTCGCGTTTTTGTGATTGATCCCGGGCCTTGTCGTCGAGCAGCAGCTTGCGGGTACGTGCGCCCCAGCGCAGGAAGTTGGGCTCTTCCAGGTAGCCCTTGCTGAGCACGTAGTTCAATACATTGTGCAGCCGCACGAACTGGACCACCGAGTCCACGCGGATGATCTCGCGCCCATGTTCGTCGAAGAAGATCAGGGTCGGGGCGTAGAACAGACCCAGGGAACGCGCCCACTCGCGTGCCGTGGTAGATTTGCCCTGCGGCGTGACCACGGGCGTGTCCGCGTGCATGTCCAGCTGTACCACCTCGAAATTCGCCAGTGGTTTGCGGATGATCTCGCGCCGCAGTGGATCGGTATGCAGTACGTCGCAGGCATGGCAGTCGCTCTGCTCGAATATGACCAGCAGCGGCAGATCGGCCGGCGCACGGCTGCGATCGAGCTGGTAGGGGGGCGGCTCGAACAGGGGTCCTCGATCAGGTCGCCCGGCTCGAAGTGCAGGGTCTTGTCGCCGCGCTCCAGATAGGAGGCAAAGGTCTCTTTCCGGTAGTGTCCGTCGGCCACGTACTCGAGGGCCGCCTGGTGCTGGTAGGGGGGGTAATAGCCGCGCAGGCGCAGGGCGATGCGCGCGTCCTTGTCATAGAACACCAGCGAGGGGGTGAAGTTGGTGTTGAGCGCCACTGCGTAGTCCCGCTCGGTCATGTCCCTGCCGTCGGGGGTGGTGACCTCCTCCGGACTCCATATATCGATGGGGATGACATCGAAATGCTTGCGTGTGTACTCGACGATCTCGTCCTGCTGGAAGTTGATATCCATCAGCTTCTTGCAATAGGGGCAGCGCTGTTGCCCGAAGTAGACGATGATGCCGTCCTTGCCCTTGGCTATGGCCTCCTGCAGGTCCTCGTCCAGGGCCAGAAAGCTCTGCTTGAACCACTTGGGGTAGACGATGACGTTTTCCAGCGGGGTGTCGTCGAAGCTGAAGCTGTCGCCGGAGCCTTCGCCGGCCAGGGCGATCCGGGACAGGGGCAGACACAGCAGGAGGGCAAGGAGCGTGGAGGAAAATTTTGCAGCCATCTACGAAAGATAGCAGCTCCAATCCTCGTTCTCATCCCCGAACACCAGGAAATAGGGGTTCAGCAGGGAGTCCTTGCGGTTGTAGCGCAGGGGTTTCATGTCCAGGTCCGTGACCACCCCACCGGCGGCCTCGACCACGGCCTGCGCCGCTGCGATGTCCCATTCCGAGGTCGGGCCGAGGCGTGGGTAGATATCGGCGCGGCCTTCTGCAACCAGGCACAGCTTGAGCGAGCTGCCCATGCTCATGATCTCGTGCGGGCCGGCCTTCTCCAGAAACTGTTTCAGGCTGTCGCCGGCATGCGAACGGCTGCCGGCAACGATCAGGGGATGGCGACGCTGGCGGGCTACGTGGACGGGTTCGGTCGGGCCGTCCTTTTCTCTCTTCCAGGCACCTTTGTCCACACAGCCGAAATAGCTGGTTTCGCTGACCGGCACATGTACCACGCCACAGCTGGGACGCCCGGACTCGATCAGGGCGATGTTGACCGTGAACTCCCCGTTGCGCTTGATGAATTCGCGTGTGCCGTCGAGCGGGTCCACCAGCCAGTAACGCAGCCAGCGCGAGCGTTCCTCGTAGGGGATGCTGGCCGATTCCTCGGACAGGATGGGCAGGCGCGGCTCCAGTTTGGAGAGTTCATCGACGATCAGTCGGTGTGCGGCCAGGTCGGCCTCGGTGAGCGGTGACTTGTCGTCTTTTTCCACGATGTCGAAATCACGCGCATACACTTCCATGATGGCCCTCCCTGCCTTTTCCGCGATGTCGACGATACGTTCCAGATCGATATTCATTGGGACTCCCGTCTGTCAACCCAATTCTAAAATGTCCCCTTTTCTCCCAAGCTGAAATGTCCCCTTGGTGAGTCCGGGGTCATGAGGGGACGAGGGGGCGCCTCATCTCCAGGGATGGTCCGGTGCAGGCC
>JAKRWE010000230.1 GCA_024712425.1 Chromatiales bacterium | reverse complement strand
TCAGCATTTTCCAGTGCATTGGGCCTCTTGGGTCAACTCAACTCGCAACAATGGCCGTCGATCCCCTCCGTCTGGTGAAAACAGGGCAGAATCGGCACGGTTTTCAACAGCCTGCTAGGCCTGTACCTGATGAGCAAGGACAAGGACTACCTCACCTCCATGAAGCGCAAGGCCAGCGTAATCGAAACAGATCTGAAGACATTGTCTACACTCGACAACAACGGGAACTATTCCGTCGGAGAAAAATTACAACGCATCTCCCGGGCGTTCCGCGATATCCAGCGGGTCAACGGGGAAATACTGTCGATCGCCAGTGACCCCATGCGCACCATCCCGGGTCTGAAACTGGCGAGAGATCGACTGGCCCCGCTCGGCGTGGCGGCCACCACCGCGCTGAAGAACATGCAACAGACCATGCTGGCCGAGGGTATCAACGAGGACAACCTGCCGCTGTTGAACAAGATCAACGACATGCTGTACAACCTGGCCCGGTTGTCCGCCTCGATCCGAGCCTACCTGTCGTTTCGCGATGCGGACCAGGAGGCCAATGTCCGTACCTTCGTCAAAGACCTGATCGAAAACGCCAAACGGCTGCTGGACGGCGAGGAACTGGAACTCGATCAGGAAGACGCCCTCACCCAGGTCCAGGAATCTCTATCCAGATACGAGAAAAACTTCGGCGCACTGGTCGCGGTGCATGGCAGTGATCACTGGCGCCAGGACAGCTACCAGGTGCGCACCCGCCTCGCCCCGTTGGAGAACCGGATAAGGACCGATATAGACGCCCTGGTCAGCGACATCCGCGCGCGCACCGAGGCCTCGACCGCCGCCCTGGACGACTCGCTGGACAAGCAGGGCGCCTTCACCCTGATCCTGATCGGCAGCGGCATGCTGGTTGGTCTCCTCCTCATGGGTATCATCATCCGTCTGGTACAGAAACGCCTTAACAGGCTGTTGAAAACCGTGCCGATTCTGCCCTGTTTTCACCAGACGGAGGGGATCGACGGCCATTGTTGCGAGTTGAGTTGACCCAAGAGGCCCAATGCACTGGAAAATGCTGACCCCGGGCAGACCAACCCCTCGACACACTCTCGATCAACATGCCACCACCCCCAGATTGCGCATCCGAACCAGGTTGTAGGCGGTCATGGTCAGCACGAACCGGAAGTCCAGCTTCTCACGGCCAACAAAATGGCTCTTGCGCAGCCCACCGATGGTCTTCGCCCAGCCAAAGCATTCCTCGATACGCTTGCGGAAGCGTTGACTGGTTGCATAACCGGCGTGGTGGGTGGTGCGTCCATCGATGGCCGATGAACGGTTGCTCGTGTTCTGTGCAACGTGCGGCGTCACGTTGGCGCAACGCAGTGCGTCCACACAACCCTTGGTGTCGTAGTTTTTGTCCGCGCCCAGTGTCATGCGATGCGTGCCACCGAGCGCTTCGACCATATCGACAGCGGCTTCCCGCTCAGCGGTACCTGTCGCCTGGGTGACCTGGGCATCGACGACCAGACCGTTCCGGTTCTCGATTAGCAAATGTCCCAGATAAGCCAGCTTTGCCGCTGTGCCTTTGCTCTTCCTGAACAGCAGGGCATCCTTGTCCGTCTTCGACTCATGGGTATCCCGGCAGCGCTTCTCCCCATGGAAATCCACATCGGGGTTACGACCACCGCCACCGGGTGGACCGTCTTCATCCTTGGGTCGATAGCTCTTGAGCGAGGCCAGGGCCTCAATCATCGTTCCATCGACACTGAAGTGTTCTTTGGATAGGAGGTCTGCCTGTTTTGCTTGGCTCAGAACCTGCGCAAAGAAGCGGCGGGCGATATCCCCTTCCAGCAGGCGGTCGCGGTTCTTGGTGAAGGTCGAGTGATCCCGCACACGGTCATCCATTGAGAAGCCGACGAACCAGCGAAACAAGAGGTTGTAATCGATCTGCTCCATCAACTGCCGCTCGCTGCGGATCGTGTAGAACGCCATCAGCAACTGCGCACGCAGCAGTTTCTCCGGAGGGATCGAATCGCGGCCATACTCCGAGTACAGCGCATTGAAGTCCGTATCCAGTTTCCGCAATGCGGTATCGACCATCGTGCGTATCGGACGCAAGGGGTGATCCTTCGGCACCCGGGGTTCCGGGCTGACCGTGCTGAACAGGGCATCTTGTTGAATATCCGGGCCACGCATCGTACTGCTCGTCCTTCTTCCTTCCTTACCGGTATCTTCCACTTCAGGCGGCGAATTTCAACAGCCTGTTAGAGAATCGGTGAACGCACTGCATGCGGTATCCGAGAGCGGCAACCTGGCACGGCGCCTGGACATCGACGGCAGCGACGAGGTCTCGGAACTGGCGGTGTATTTCAACCGCTTCGTCGAGAAGATAAAGGGCGTGGTGGACCTGGTCATCGCCTCCTCGACCTCCTTGGCGGCCGAATCACAACGCATGAACGAGGCCACCTGCCGCAGCCAGAAGCAAGTCGCCCAGCAACAGCACGATACCGCCGAGATCGCCAACGCGATCGAGCACGTGGCGGCCTCCGCCGAGCAGGTCAAGACCAATGCCGCCGCCGAGGCTGCCGCCTCCGCCGACACCCATACCCGCGAGGGGCAGGTGGTGGTCGAGGAGGTGATCGGCGCCATTCAGGCACTGGCCGGCGAGGTCTCGGACGCGGCCGGCGTCATCACACGTGTGGAAAACGGCAGCGAACAGATCGGCATGGTGCTCTCGGTCATCCGTTCGATATCGGAGCAGACCAACCTGCTGGCCCTGAACGCCGCCATCGAGGCCGCGCGCGCCGGCGAGCACGGCCGTGGCTTCGCCGTGGTCGCAGACGAGGTGCGCAGCCTGTCTGAGAAGATCCACAGTGAAACCGACCAGATCCAGGAGATCATCGACCAGCTGCAGCAGAGCTCGCGCGAGGCCGCCGAGGTCATGGGGCGCAGCACCGAACGCAGCAGTGCCGTGGCCGGCAAGGCCCAGAGCGCCGGCAGCGCCCTCGCAGGCATCGCCAGCTCGGTGTCCACCATCAACGAGATGAACCGCAGTATCGCCGACCTGTCCGGCGACCAGCTCGCGCGGGTGGAAGAGGTGCGCAACAAGATCGTGTCCATCCGCGGGATCGCCGAAGAGGCCGCCAGCACCGTCTCGCAGGCCGCGACCTCTTCCAATGAATTCACCATCATGGCCGGTCAGCTGCAGGACCTGGTCAGGCAGTTCCTGCAGGAGGAAGACAAGGAGGCAGAGGCCGCGGATGATATCGGGATGTTCTGAATGGCGCAGCCTGGATGGAGCGTAGCGAAATCCGGGACCGCTCTTCGAAGACACCCTGGATTGCACTTCGTTTCATCCAGGCTACGCCCTGACAACCGACCTCTACGCCAAGCTGCCAATGCGGGTATAATTTCGGCCTTTTCGCTGGCCGGAAACCCGAATCGATGGACAAGACCTACGACCCCCATGCCATAGAGCAACGCTGGTACCAGACCTGGGAAGAGCGCGGCTGGTACGCCCCCGACATGGACGCCCCCGGCGCGCCCTACTGCATCATGATCCCGCCGCCGAACGTCACCGGCAGCCTGCACATGGGGCACGGCTTCAACAACACGGTCATGGACACCCTGATCCGCTACCACCGCATGAAGGGGGACAAGACCCTGTGGCAGCCGGGCACCGACCACGCCGGCATCGCCACCCAGATGGTGGTGGAGCGCCAGCTCGAGGCCGAGGGCAAGACCCGTCACGATCTCGGGCGCGAGGCCTTCATCGAGCGCATCTGGGAATGGAAGGAGGAATCCGGCGGCAACATCACCCACCAGCTACGCCGGCTCGGCTCCTCGCTGGACTGGGCGCACGAGCGCTTCACCATGGACGAGGGCCTGTCCGAGGCGGTGAAAGAGGTCTTCGTGCGCCTGTACGAGGAGGGCCTGATCTACCGCGGCAAGCGGCTGGTCAACTGGGACCCCAAGCTGCACACCGCCGTCTCCGACCTGGAGGTGCTCTCCGAGGAGGAGAACGGCCACATGTGGCACATGCGCTATCCATTGTCCAACGGCACCGGGCACCTGGTGGTCTCCACCACCCGTCCCGAGACCATGCTCGGCGACTGCGCGGTGGCGGTGAACCCCGAGGACGAACGCTACAAGCACCTGATCGGTGAACTCCTGGAACTGCCGCTGACCGGGCGAAAGATCCCCATTGTCGCGGACGAGCACGCCGATCCCGAGTTCGGCACCGGTTGCGTCAAGATCACCCCGGCGCACGACTTCAACGACTACGAGGTGTGGCAGCGCCACCGCGACGAGAAGGCCATCGCGGAGCAGATCCACGGGGGGCTGATCAACATCTTCAGCGTGGATGCGGCCATCCGCGACAACACCCCCGACGAGGGCGAGCTGATCCCGGCCCGGTACGTCGGCATGGACCGCTACGAAGCGCGCAAGGCCATCGTCGCCGACCTGGAGGCCGCCGGCCTGCTGGAGAAGATCGTCGACCACAAGCTGATGGTACCGCGCGGCGACCGCTCAGGGGTGGTCATCGAACCCTTTCTCACCGACCAGTGGTACGTCAAGGTCGACCCGCTGGCCAAACCCGCGATCGAGGCTGTCGAGAACGGCAATATCCGCTTCGTGTCGGACAACTGGAAGAACACCTACTACGAATGGATGCGCAATATCCAGGACTGGTGCATCAGCCGCCAGATCTGGTGGGGCCATCGCATCCCGGCCTGGTACGACGAGGAAGGCAACGTCTACGTCGGTCGCTCGGAGGCCGAGGTGCGTGAGCAACACAACCTGGCCGCCGATTACCCGCTGAGCCAGGACGAGGACGTGCTGGACACCTGGTTTAGCTCCGCCCTTTGGCCCTTCTCCACCCTCGGCTGGCCGGAAGACACCGAGCGTCTGCGCGCCTTCTACCCCACAAACGTGCTGGTGACCGGCTTCGACATCATCTTCTTCTGGGTCGCGCGCATGATCATGATGGGCCTGAAATTCATGGACGATGTACCCTTCCACGAGGTCTACGTGCACGGCCTGGTGCGCGACTCGCTGGGGCACAAGATGTCCAAGTCCAAGGGCAACGTACTCGATCCCATCGACCTGATCGACGGCATCTCGCTGGAAGACCTAGTAGCCAAGCGCACCCGCGGCATGATGCAGCCGCAACTGGCGGCAAAGATCGAGAAACAGACCCGCAAAGAGTTTCCCGACGGCATCCCCAGCTTCGGCACGGACGCCCTGCGCTTCACCTTCGCCGCGCTGGCGGCCACCGGTCGCGGCATCAAGTTCGACATGGGGCGCATCGAGGGTTACCGCAATTTCTGCAACAAGCTGTGGAATGCGGCGCGTTACGTGCTGATGAACACCGAGGGCAAGAACTGTGGTGCCGCACAGGGAAGTGCCAATGTCGCGGAAGGCAGGATGCCGGGAGCGACCCAGGATGGTGGCGACATCGAACTCTCGGCCGCCGACCGCTGGATCCTGTCCCGCCTGCAGCAGACCATCACGGATGTGAGCGCCGCCATCGAGGACTACCGTTTCGACCAGGCGGCCGCGGCCATCTACGACTTTGCCTGGAACCAGTACTGCGACTGGTACCTGGAACTCTCCAAGGCGATCCTCAACGATCCGGACGCCGGCGAAGCACTGCAGCGCGGCACCCGCCAGACGCTGGTCCAGGTGCTGGAAACCCTGCTGCGCCTGACCCACCCCATCATGCCCTTCATCACCGAGGAGATCTGGCAGCGGGTCAAAACGCTCGCGGGCGTCACGGAAGAAAGCCGGCCACGGGGCACCGAGACCATCATGCTCCAGCCCTGGCCGACGATCGATGCGGGCCTGCAGGATCCGCGGGCCAAGGCGGAGATGGAGTGGGTGATGGCGTTCATCCTGGGCATCCGCCGGATCAAGGGTGAGATGAATATCGCTCCCGGCAAAGCGGTCCCGGTACTGCTGGCCAACACCAGCGAAACCGACCGGGCGCGCCTGGCCCGCCACCGCGCCTACCTCGACTCCATGGCGCGGGTCGGATCAGTCGAGGTGCTGGCCGATGGCGAGGAAGGCCCGGAGTCCGCCATCGCCCTGGTGGGCCGCATGAAGATCCTCATCCCGCTGGCGGGCCTGATCGACAAGGCGGCCGAGATTACGCGTCTCGAAAAGGAGATCGGCAAGCTCGAGAACGAGATCGAACGCGTCACCCGCAAGCTCGACAACCCGAACTTCGTGAACAAGGCGCCACAGGCAGTGGTACAAAAAGAAAAGGACAAGATTGCGCAATCTCAAGGCGCGTTGGAACAACTCACAGCACAATTGAAAAAGATACAAAACCTGTAAGGAACTGCGAATGTGTCTTTCCGTGCCCTATGGCAGTGGTGACAGGCTGCCGGGCCGCTGGCAGCTGTTGCGCCAACTGCCTGGCTTCCTGTGGATGCTGGCCAAAATGCTGACCCTCGGCGCCTGGCAGCGCCTCGTTCACCCATAGCCACCCGAAACGAAGGCGTTTGCGCCACCAGATACCCGGGGCAGGTCATCCTTGGCGTTGCCTTGGCGGAATGCCATGAATCCCTGTCAACCCAATTCTAAAATGTCCCCTTTTCTCCCAAGCTGAAATGTCCCCTTGGTGAGTCCGGGGTCATGAGGGGACGAGGGGGCGCCTCATCTCCAGGGATGGTCCGGTGCAGG
>JAKRWE010000022.1 GCA_024712425.1 Chromatiales bacterium | reverse complement strand
CTGACCGTGCTGAACAGGGCATCTTGTTGAATATCCGGGCCACGCATCGTACTGCTCGTCCTTCTTCCTTCCTTACCGGTATCTTCCACTTCAGGCGGCGAATTTCAACAGCCTGTTAGATGCGGTTGCCCTGCGGACCGACAATTGCCCGTCGATCCGGGGGGGCTGGCGAAGTATCATGTGCCGGATGGCTTCCCAGATTTTCCACAACGCAATTTTTTTCCGCCGGGCGGTTTACAGGCGTGAACTTGGCGGACTGTTGCCTGTCGATAGGATATGGAACCCGGGTAGTGAGATCTCACCGAGCATTCGGGAGGATATTTGATGGGATCGAACAGGGATATTGACCAGGCACTGGTCGAACGGGTGCAGCGTGGCGACAAGAAGGCCTTCGATACGCTGGTGCTGAAGTATCAGCAGAAGGTGGCGAACCTGGTCAGCCGGTACATCAGGGACCCTTCGGAGGTCCTGGATGTGACCCAGGAGGCCTTTATCAAGGCCTACCGGGCCCTGCCGAAGTTCAGGGGTGATAGCGCCTTCTATACCTGGTTGTATCGGGTGGCGATCAACGCCGCCAAGAATCACCTCGCGGCCCAGTCCCGGCGGCCGCCGCAGGACGATATCGAGGCGGAAACGGCCGAGCAGATGGACGCAGGGACCCGGCTGAAGGAACAGGACACGCCGGAACGACTGGCGATGCAGGACGAGATTGCTCGCACCATCAAGCAGGCGGTGGACGAGCTGCCGGACGAGTTGCGTACGGCCATCACCCTGCGGGAACTCGAGGGAATGAGCTATGAGGACATAGCACAGGCAATGGACTGCCCCATAGGTACGGTGCGGTCGCGGATATTCCGCGCCCGCGAGGCGATTGACAAAAAACTCAAACCTTTACTGGGTGCTTGAGATGAACCAGAAACACACTGTGGATGAACGGACCAACGAAGCGCTGTCTGCTTTTGCCGATGGAGAGGTTCCGGAACGGGATCTGAGCCACTGGATTGCGACCCTGGCCACCGATGGGCAGGCGCGGGCGCGCTTTTCCCGTTACCGCCTGATAGGCGCCCAGCTCGCCGGTGAAGAGGACCGGGTGATCGACGCCAGCTCGGTTGCCGGCGCAGTCAGCCAGCGACTCCGGGACGAACCCACCGTGCTCGCCCCGCGCAGGGCGCGTGGTCACGCACAGTTGCCACGCCTGGCACTGGGCGCGGCGCTGGCCGCCGGGGTCGCGGCCATGGCCGTTTCGGTGGCCCCGCGCCTGATCGGGAACACGGCGCCCATGCTGCAGGCAGAGGCGCCCAGCTTTGCGTTCGCGCCGCGCCTGTCCGTGCCGGCAGATGGCATCACCATGGTGTCGCTGACATCCGGCATACAGCGCCCGGAGGTGGTGCGACACGCCTTCCCGGCGAACGGTCAGCGCTGGAAGGTCCTGTCGCCCGCGATGCAGAGGAAGCTTTCACGCTACCTGCTGGAACACAACGAGGTGGCCGGCCAGATCTCCGCGAAGCAGCCGAGCGCCCACTTGAATTACATTATCTCCTATGACCAGCAGCCCTGACGGCATGCTGAAAAAGACCTGTCAGCGGTCGGGCAGCCGCCTGGGTTCGGCAGCATGGGCGCTCGTTCTGCTGATATCCGCCAGCGCCTTCGCGGCCGGGGACGACCCGGTGCAGTTGTACCGTGATATGCGCCAGGCCGTGCACAACAGTGACTACGAGGGGCGTTTCGTCTACCAGGTCGGTGAGCGGCTGGATGCGATGTACGTAGCCCATCGCATGCAGGACGGGCACGAACTGGAACGCCTGGTGGCGCTGAATGGGGAGCCCAAACAGGTCATCCGTAGCGCCCGGGCGGTGGCCTGCCTGGATCCGCACCGGCGCAAGATCAGCGTCGTTGGCAGCGGCGCGGCGATTGCCACGCTGTCGGCCCTGGATGACAGCAGGCTGTCTGCACTGTACCGCTTTACCCTGGGCCGAAAGGTACGTGTGGCCGGGCGTCCCGCACGCCAGTTGATCATCAGCCCCAGAGACGATCTGCGTTATGGATACCGTATCGCGCTGGACGAGCAGACCCGCCTGCCGCTGCGCTCCATCATGCTCGACCATCAAGGAAACGTCCTCTCGCAGACCCTGTTCGTCGATCTGAAACACGGTGCGCATGTCACGCCGATCGAACGTGACCTGTCGGCCCTGCAACTGGCCGAAAGGCCGGGTGCCGACGCATTGCCCGTGCCGGCGCCCAGTAACGGTGCCCCGGCCGACGACCATTGGCGCATCGCGGCGCTGCCGACGGGTTTCCAGCTGGCGGGTGTGCTTACACCGGAGAAGGGGTTGCGCCATTACCTGTTCACCGATGGGCTGACCTCGGTCTCGTTGTACCTCGAGGAGACCCCGTCCCAGCCTTTCGAGGGCTTTTCGCGGATCAGCACGGTCGATGTGTACGGAACCCAGCGTGATGGTGCCCAGGTCACGGTGGTTGGTGAGGTGCCCCGCAAGACGCTGCAGCTGATTGCCAATGCCGTGGTGCCCAAATGATCGAGCAGCGCGCAAAGGTGCTGTCCGTGCACGGTGATCGGGTCCGGATCCAGACGGAAGCACAGACCGGCTGCCATTCCTGTGGCGCCAAGAGCGGTTGCGGCAGCGCGCTCATCGCGCAGATGTTTCCGGCCCGCTTCAATCAGCAACTGCGATTGTCCACGGCCCATCTCGCCACCCGGCCGCGTCCGGGCGAGCATGTCATCGTCGGCATCGACGAGGGTCACCTGCAGAAAATCAGCCTGCTGCTGTATGCGGTGCCATTGCTCGGCCTGCTGGGCGGCGCCATTGCCGGCCAGGCATGGGGCGATACGGAACTCATCAGCATCCTGGGTGGTCTACTGGGATTGATTGCCACCTTGGCATCGGTCAGATGGGGTGCGGAGTGTATCCTTGCGGCCGCCCCCGAGGCCATTCGCATCCCCAGAATTGAACATGCCCACAGCACGGCCGTGCCGCTGGATCAGCTCAAACTGAGCGGTTCCTGATGGGGTGTCGAAAAAGATTCATAATCAGACAATGGAAGATTGAACATGTATCGAGGTATTCGCTGTTTACCGTTTTCCCTGTTGCTTGTTACAGGGTTGCTCTTTGCCAGCCAGGCCATGGCGCAGCTGCCGGACTTCACGGAACTCGCCCAGCAGAACAGCCCGGCAGTCGTGAACATCAGCACCCGCCAGAATCACACCAATGGCAAGAAATTCAAGATACCCCACCAATTCAATATTCCGAACCTGCCCGAAGACAGTCCGTTCAACGACCTGTTCAAGCACTTCTTCGATGGCATACCCAATATGCCGGAGCAGGAGACCCGCTCGCTCGGGTCGGGCTTCATCATCTCCAAGGATGGTTACATCCTGACCAACCACCATGTTGTCGATGGCGCAGACAAGGTGGAGGTGCGTCTCAGCGACCGCCGTTATTTCGAGGCCAAGGTTATCGGCAGTGACAAGGCCAGTGATGTGGCCTTGATCAAGATCGATGCCGACAATCTTCCGACGGTCAAGATCGGCAAGAGCAAGGACCTCAAGGTGGGCGAGTGGGTCCTGGCCATCGGTTCGCCATTCGGCTTCGATCACAGCGCGACTGCCGGCATCGTGAGCGCCAAGGGGCGTGCGCTTCCTAGCGAGAACTACGTGCCCTTCATACAGACCGATGTGGCCATCAACCCCGGCAACTCGGGCGGGCCGCTGTTCAATCTCGATGGCGAACTGGTCGGCATCAACTCCCAGATCTACAGCCGTACCGGCGGCTTCATGGGGCTCTCTTTCGCTATCCCCATCGAACTGGCCATGAACGTGGCCGAGCAGTTGCGCAAGACCGGTCACGTATCGCGTGGCTACCTCGGCGTTTTGATCCAGGACGTGGATCGTGACCTGGCCGAGTCTTTTGGCCTCGAGCAGCCGCACGGCGCGCTGGTTACCCAGGTGATGAAGGATACCCCCGCTGAGGCCGCCGGCCTGCAGACCGGTGACATCATCGTCCGCTTCAATGGCCAGTACATCGACCACTCCAGTGACCTGCCGCCGTTGGTGGGCGCCAGCCCGGTAGGCAAGGACTCCGAGCTCGAGATCATCCGCAACGGGGACAGGCGCACCCTCAAGGTGAATATTGCCCAGTTACCGGAAGGCGAGGCGGCCGTGGGGCAGGTGCCCAGCGATGCGGATCCTGATCTGATCGAGAAGCTGGGGGTGGTGGTAAACGATCTGACCCCTCAGGCACGCAAGAAGTCCAAGCTTGCCAAGGGTGGCGCGTTGATCACCCGGGTCGTGGACGGTCCGGCTCGCGAGGCCGGCCTGCAACGCGGTGACGTGATCCGCATGTTCGATCGCAACAAAGTACAGAGCGCCGAGCACCTCCGGCAACTGGTGGCCAAGGCGGAAGGGACGGTCGCTGTGCTCATCCTTCGCGACGACCAGCCGCTGTTCGTCGCCATCCGGCTGAATGACTGACGACACAGCGGTCTATTTCTACTACCGGGAAGGCTGCCATCTCTGCGAGGAGATGGCAGCTGGCCTGTTCCGGAACTGGCCGGCCGTCGGGGAGCGCATGCAGTGGCGCGATGTCGACAGTCGGGAGGCGTGGCGGGACCGGTTCGGTCTGCGGGTGCTAGTACTGGTGCTCGGGGATCGGGTGCTTAGCGAGTACGTTCTCGACCCGGAGCAGCTGAAGGCGCATTTCGGGCCGCCTGCAAATCCGGTATAATCCGCGCGACTATGACCGGCGCTGATGCGCGGAATCTCCGTTTGGGGGGTTCCGTTTTTTCATTTTGAGGGATGCAGCGACGCCGGCTCAGCGGCTTTCACACAGGGCACCCATGACCGATCTCAGCCACATACGCAATTTTTCCATCATCGCGCATATCGACCACGGTAAATCGACCATCGCCGACCGCTTCATCCAGGTCTGCGGCGGGCTGTCCGAGCGCGAGATGGAGGCGCAGGTCCTCGATTCCATGGACCTGGAGCGTGAACGCGGTATCACCATCAAGGCCCAGTCGGTGACCCTGGACTACAAGGCGCGCGATGGCCAAACCTACCAGCTGAACTTCATCGACACCCCGGGGCACGTGGATTTCTCCTACGAGGTTTCCCGCTCCCTGGCGGCCTGTGAAGGCGCGCTACTGGTGGTGGACGCTGCACAGGGCGTCGAGGCCCAGAGCGTTGCCAACTGCTACACCGCCATCGAGCAGGGCCTGGAGGTGCTGCCGGTGCTGAACAAGATCGATCTGCCGTCAGCCGATCCCGACAAGGTGATCGCCGAGATCGAGGAAATCATCGGCATCGAGGCGCAGGACGCGCTGCGGGTCAGCGCCAAGACAGGCGAGGGCATCCCCGATCTGCTGGAGGCGCTGGTCGAGCATGTGCCGCCACCCGAGGGGGAGCGCGAGGCGCCGTTGCAGGCGCTGATCATTGACTCCTGGTTTGACCCCTATGTGGGGGTCATCTCCCTGATCCGGGTGGTCAACGGCGAGATTCACCCCAAGAACAAGATGTACATCATGTCCACCGGGCGTACCTTCCAGGTCGAGAAGGTCGGTGTGTTCACCCCCAAACGACTGGACAAGAAGGCGCTCTCCACCGGCGAGGTCGGTTTTGTGATCGCCGGTATCAAGGAGATCGACGGTGCCCCGGTGGGCGATACCATCACCCTGGCGGACAACCGGGCCGCGGAGAGCCTGCCCGGCTTCCAGGAAATGCGCCCGCGCGTGTTTGCCGGGCTGTACCCGGTCAGCTCGGACGACTACGAGTCGTTCCGCGACGCCCTGCAAAAGCTCAAGCTCAACGATGCCGCGCTGCACTACGAGCCGGAGACCTCGCAGGCCCTGGGCTTCGGTTTCCGCTGCGGTTTCCTCGGCATGCTGCATATGGAAATCGTGCAGGAGCGCCTGGAACGCGAGTATGACCTGGACCTGATCACCACCGCGCCGACCGTAATCTACGAAGTGGAACTCAACGATGGCAGCGTGATCCAGATCGACAATCCGTCCGATCTGCCGGATCCCAGCCACATCAACGAGATTCGGGAGCCGATCATCGAGGCCCACATCCTGGTGCCACAGGACCACCTGGGCAATGTCATCAATCTGTGCGTTGAAAAACGGGGCGTGCAGAAGAATATGCAGTATCTGGGTGGCCAGGTGCAACTCACCTACGAGCTGCCCATGAACGAGGTGGTGCTGGACTTCTTCGACCGGCTCAAGTCGGTCAGCCGCGGCTACGCCTCTTTTGAATACGAATTCAAGCGCTTCCAGGCGGCCAACCTGGTCAAGCTGGATATCCTGATCAATGGCGAACGGGTGGATGCGCTGTCGCTGATCGTGCACCGGGACTACGCCGAATCACGGGGGCGGGAACTGACCGAGAGCATGAAGGGGATCATCCCGCGGCAGATGTTTGAGGTCGCTATCCAGGCGGCCATCGGCAGCAAGATCATCGCGCGCTCCACGGTCAAGGCGCTGCGCAAGAATGTCACAGCCAAGTGCTACGGTGGCGACGTGACCCGCAAGCGCAAACTGCTGGAGAAACAGAAGGCGGGCAAAAAGCGCATGAAGCAGGTGGGCAAGGTGGAGATCCCGCAGGAGGCCTTCCTGGCCGTCCTGCACGTGGGCAAGGACAAATAACGGAGAATGAGCATGGGTACCCTGATACTGACCGGTTTCTTTGGCGGGCTGGTATGGATCATCTTCCAGTTCGGCATCGAGCCGGCACTGGCCACCGGCGCGCTGGTGACGGGCGTGGTGTGGCTGATCTATCGGCTGGTGAAGGGCAAACAGGAACGCTCCGAACTGCCGGATTACGCGGAATACGCGCGGTCCTTCTTCCCGATCTTCCTGGTGGTACTGCTGTTGCGGGCCTTCGTGGCCGAGCCGTTCCGTATTCCCTCCGGTTCCATGATGCCAACCCTGCTGGTTGGGGATTTCATCCTGGTCAACAAATTCACCTACGGCCTGCGCATGCCGGTGACCAAGGCCAAGTTCATGGATGTGAACGAACCGGAGCGCGGCGACATTGTGGTATTCCGTTACCCGGTGAACCCGAAGCTGGATTACATCAAGCGCCTGATCGGCCTGCCGGGTGACCACATCCGCTACCGCAACAAGACCCTGTACATCAATGGCAAGCCCATGAAGATGCAGCCGGTGGGCCCGTATGAACCGGTGGGCTCCGGGGCGCGCGCGCTGGGTTCCTTCGAGGCCAAAGAGGATCTGATGGGGGTCGAACATTCGGTACTGATCAATCCGCTGGCGCCCGATTTCAATCCGGGCTGCACCTTCATGGGATACCGCGAGATCGTGGTGCCCAAAGGCCATTACCTGATGATGGGCGACAACCGGGACGACAGTAACGACGGTCGCTGCTGGGGCTTCGTGCCGGAGGAGAATCTGGTCGGCAAGGCCTTCATGATCTGGTTCAGCCTGGACTGGAAACGCCCCGGGATCATCGCCTGGAACCGGATTGGCCGCTTTGTGGATTGATTCGCGGGTAAAAGCCGGGAAGAATGCCATTATTAACCCGGCGACCTACTATGTCGTGTTCAGCCGTGCTGTGCGCGTTCGCGGCAAGGCGTCGAAACGCCGCTGTAGTTACTTCTACAGCCAGTTTCGACAACGCAGATCGAGGACGCGCACAGCACGGCCTGCCATTAAAATCCAATGGTTAGGAGCCTCAGGCATCTCCCCTCTCGGCGTTGCGTGCCTTGCCAAGGGAATCGCCATTGCCTGCGGCACGCGCCTTGATAGGGAAGATACCTGAGGCTCTGAACGCGATATAGTAGGTCGCCGGGTTAATATTATTGTCGATTTCACCTGGGGGGGATCCGATGTCGTCACTGAACCGTACATGCCGCAGACAACAGGGCATGACCTTTATATCCTTGCTCGTGGTGCTGGCTATCGGCGTCTTCTTTACGCTGCTGGCCATCAAGATGGTCCCAACCTACCTGGAGAACTTTGCCATCCAGGAGGTCCTGGCCAGCGTCGAACAGGAACGTTCGTCCCGCGACCTTTCGCGTGTGCGGCTGAAGGACAACCTGTTGAAGCGCTTCCAGATCAACGGCGTCTACGACTTTCCGCGTGACAAGATAAAGATCGAGAAGGTGAAAGGCGGGCGGCGTATCCTGGTGGAATACGAAGTAAGGAAGCCGGCGGCAGGCAACGTCTACGTGGTCATGACCTTCTCCAATTCGGTTGTCATCCCGCAATGATCGAGCGCCTGCAAAGGCGCCTGGGCTACCAGTTCGGGGACCAGGGCCTGCTCCTGCGTGCGCTCACTCACCGCAGTGCCGGTCCCGACCACAATGAACGGCTCGAGTTTCTGGGTGATGCAATCCTCGGTTTCGAGACCGCCGACTATCTCTTCCATCACGTGGACAAGGCGGACGAAGGGCAGCTGAGCCGCATGCGTGCGCACCTGGTAAAACGCGAGACCCTGGCCGAGATCGGACGTGAACTGCAGCTGAGGCAGATCCTCAACCTGGGGCCGGGGGAACTGCGCAGCGGTGGCCAGAACCGCGATTCGATACTGGCCGATGCGGTGGAGGCGATCATCGCCGCGGCCTACCTGGATGGCGGCATCGACAAGGCCCGGCAACTGGTCCGCCACCTGCTGGGTGAACGTCTCACCCGACCGAACAAGGGACTGCAGCAAAAGGACGCCAAGACCCGCCTGCAGGAATACCTGCAGGCCAGGCACCTGCCGTTGCCGGCATACCAGGTCACCCGGGTCGACGGCGATCAGCATCGTCAGCAGTTCACCGTTACCTGCCGGGTCGAGCAGCTGAATGTGCACAGCGAAGGGCGGGGCGGCAGCCGCCGTCGCGCCGAACAGATGGCGGCGGAGAACCTGCTGCAGACCCTGACCGCCCAGGTTTCGGCCAATGAGTGAAAGGATGCATAGCGGGTACGCCGCGCTGGTCGGGCGCCCCAACGTGGGCAAATCGACCCTGCTAAACCGCCTGCTCGGGCAGAAGATGGCAATTACATCGCACAAGCCACAGACCACCCGCCACCGTATCCTCGGTGTGCGTACCGATGACAAGGGCCAGGTCGTGTATATCGACACGCCGGGCATACACCAGCGGGGCGGCAAGGCGATGAACCGCTATCTCAATCGCACCGCGCACACCACCCTGATGGATGTGGACCTGGCGGTATTCGTGTGCCAGGCGCTGGCCTGGCACGAAGAGGACGAGCAGGTGCTCAAGGCCATCAAGCAGGCCGGCGTGCCGGCGATCGCCGCGGTTAACAAGATCGACACGGTCAAGCCGCGGGAAAAACTGCTCCCGTACCTGGCGGAACTGGGACAGCGGCATGACTTCATCGAGGTGGTGCCTGTTTCCGCCAAAGAGGGTGTACAGGTCGACACGCTGGACCATCTGGTGCTGAAACACCTCCCGGAGGGCGATCTGATCTTCCCGGAGGATCAGATCACGGATCGTCCCGAACGCTTCTTCGCGGCCGAGATTCTGCGCGAGCAGATCATCCGGCGTTACCACAAGGAGCTGCCCTACGTGGTGACCGTCGAGATCGAGAAGTTCGAGGAGGAGGCCGGTCGTTATGTCATCGGCGCCGTGATCTGGGTGGAGCGTGAAAGCCAGCGCGGCATTCTGCTCGGACACCAGGGCAAGGCAATGAAGGAGGCCGCCAGTGCAGCCAGGCGCAACATGGCGGAGTTCTTCGACACCCGCGTTCACCTGGACGTCTGGATCAAGGTCAAGAAGAGCTGGTCCAGCGACGAGGCCAGCCTGGCGCAGCTGGGATACTCGGAGTAGGCGACTCCGATGCCGGGCGCGGACCTGCAGCCTGCCTACGTACTGCATACCCGGCGTTTTCGCGAGTCGAGCCTGGTGGTCGAACTGCTGACCCGGGGGCATGGCCGCAAGGCCGTCCTCGCCAAGGGTGCCCTGGGCTCACGTGGCGCCAAACACGCCACGCTGCAGCCCTTCCTGCCATTGCTGGTCGACTGGCGGGGCAGGGGGGAGCTCCCGCTGCTCACCGAATGCGAGACAACGGCGTCAGCGGGTCTGCTGAGCGGCCGCGCCCTTTTTTGCGGCATGTATGTCAACGAGCTGGTCCTGCGCCTGTGCGAACGTGAGGATCCGCACAGTACCCTGTTTCCCGCCTACGCGGCCTGCCTGCATCGGCTCGGCGCGGTGCCGACCGGGGAGAATGCGCAGCTCGAACCGGTATTGCGCCAATTCGAGCTGGCCCTGCTGGACGAACTGGGCATCGGCCTGCAACTGGAGCAGGATCAGTCAGGCGCACCGATCGAGCCGGACAGGCGGTATCATTACGCCATGGAGGCGGGTCCGGTAGCGGTGGCCGATGAGCAGGCAGGCTATAGCGGGGCGGCCCTGCTTGCACTGGCGGCCAACCGGCTCGACAATCCTGCCCTGCGCATCGAGGCCCGGCAGCTGATGCGCCAGGTCCTGGACGCACACCTCGGCGGCAGGCCGCTCAAGAGCCGGGAACTGTTCATCTGATATGGAATCCATCATGACCGGAAAAAGACGCCTCGGGGTCAACATCGACCATGTCGCCACCATCCGCCAGGCCCGTGGCACCCGTTATCCCGAACCCATACAGGCCGCCCTGGTGGCCGAACAGGCCGGCGCGGATTCCATCACGCTGCACCTGCGCGAGGACAGGCGCCACATCCAGGAACGCGATGTGCGCATGCTGGCCGATGTCCTGCAGACCCATATGAACCTGGAAATGGCCGCCACGCCCGAGATGCTGGCCATCGCCCGGGACGTGAAACCGGCGGACTGCTGCCTGGTGCCGGAAAAGCGCGAGGAACTGACCACCGAGGGCGGCCTGGACGTCGCCGCCCAGATCGCGCCTTTAGCCGAGTACTGCGCGGCCCTGGCAGAGGCCGGCATCCAGGTGTCTTTGTTCATCGATGCCGATGAACGACAGATCGAGGCCGCAGTCGAGATCGGCGCGCCCGTGATCGAGATCCATACCGGCCATTACGCCGATGCAGTCGGTCGTGAAGACAGGTCGCGGGAGCTCGCCCGCATTGCGCATGCGGCCGAATATGCCCATCGCCTCGGGCTGCAGGTCAATGCCGGGCATGGCCTGGACTATCACAACGTGCAGGCCGTGGCGGAGATCGGACAACTGGTGGAGTTCAATATCGGCCACTCGATCATCGCGCGTGCCGTGATCAGCGGCCTGGCGCAGGCGGTTGCGGACATGAAGGCGCTCGTCCAGCAGCCCGTTCTGCCTGATCGGGTAGGATAGGCGCATGAATTACCCGACTATTGCCGACTTCATCGGCAACACCCCCTTGGTGCGCCTGCAGCGGCTTCCCAGCGCCTGCAGCAACACCTTGCTGGTCAAGCTCGAGGGCAACAACCCCGCCGGTTCGGTCAAGGACCGGCCGGCACTGGCCATGATCCTGAACGCAGAGGCGCGCGGGGAGATCCGGCCAGGCGACACCCTGATCGAGGCGACCAGCGGCAACACGGGCATCGCGCTGGCCATGGTGGCGGCCATCAAAGGCTACCGGATGATCCTGATCATGCCGGACAACCTCAGCGTCGAACGCCGCGCCGCCATGCATGCCTATGGCGCCGAGCTCATCCTGGTGACGCAGGCGCAGGGTATGGAAGGCGCGCGCGACCTGGCCCTGGCGATGCAGGAGAGGGGCGAGGGCAAGGTTCTCAACCAGTTTTCCAACCCGGATAATCCACAGGCGCACTACCAGGGGACCGGCCCCGAGATATGGCGGGATACCGGTGGGACCATCACCCATTTCGTCAGCGCCATGGGTACCACCGGCACCATCATGGGCACGGGGCGTTACCTGAAGGAGCAGAACCCGGCCGTGCAGGTCGTCGGTGTTCAGCCGGCAGCGGGTGCCCACATCCCCGGTATCCGGCGCTGGCCGGTGGAATACCTGCCTGAGATCTTCGATGCCTCGCTGGTCGACCAGGAGCTCGACGTGGACCAGGCGACCGCCGAGGAGGCCACGCGACGCCTGGCTGCCGAGGAGGGGATCTTCTGCGGGATCTCATCCGGTGGCGCGGTTGCTGCTGCACTGCGCCTGTCCGCACAGCTGGAGAACGCGGTGATCGTGTCCATCATCTGCGACCGCGGCGACCGTTATCTTTCCACCGGCATCTTCTCAGTGGAGGGCTGAGCATGCAGTTCACTGCAATCGGCGTCGCGCCGCTGCCGGATATCGAGACCGCCCGCAGGAACTTCGCCCTGCACGACCTGGACGACGGCGACGTGGCGAAGGTCCTGTTTCACCGTCGCAAGCAGCAGGGGAACGGCGAGGCGCTCGGATGGGATCAACTGCGTATCGGGGTGGCGTCACTGGTCCGCATCGACACCGGCGGTGCCGGTATCGAGACACTGAGCAGTGCCAGCCAGCCGGAGCAGCGTCTGTTGGACGGTATCCTGCGCGCGTTCGAGGAAGCGCCACCGCTGGCCACCTGGGGTGGCCATGCATCCTTGCTGCCGCTGCTGCAGTTCCGGTGTATGAAGCACCGGCGCAGCGCGCGTGTCTACTGGGAACGGCAACGGGAAGGCGCCACGCCGCATATCGATTTGCAACAGGCGCTCCTCGCGGGTGCGGAATCCGGTGCGCCATCACTCGATGACCTGGCCCGGCGCCTGGGGCTCCCTGGCATGCTCGGGCGGCGTGAAGCGAGCCTGTGGGATGCCTGGCTCGGCGGCGATCACGAGACCCTGGCCGCCTACGCCGACTACCAGGCGATCAACACCGCGTTGCTGGCAGCGGCGATCTTTCACCTGCAGGGACGCTGTTCCGTGGCCGAGCTGGATGCAATGCAGGATGCGCTCAGACACACGCTGAGACAGGTCGAGCCGGCGCGCTATCGCGATCTGCTGTCGAACTGGGAAAGCGCATCATGACCCGCCGTCGACGTCGTTCACGGCTGCCGGAGGGGGAATTCGAGGCCAGCATAGACGATATCGCACATGGCGGCCGCGGCGTGGCGCGTGTCGGGGACAAGGCGACCTTCATCCAGGGGGCGTTGGCCGGGGAGCGGGTGATGTTCCGCTACATCAAGCGCAAGCGCAGCTATGACGAGGGTGTCACCACGCAGGTGCTGGATGCCGCGCCGGAGCGTATCCAGCCGCGCTGCCCGCACTATGCGATATGTGGCGGTTGCAGCCTGCAGCACATGGCCCCGGCGGCGCAGATCGCGGCCAAACAGGCCGTGCTGCTGGATAACCTGCGTCAGTTGGGCAAGGTCGAGGCGGCGCAGATACTGCCCCCGCTGGTCAACGACTCCCCCTGGGGCTATCGGCGCAAGGCCCGGCTGGGCGTCAAGTGGGTCCCGAAAAAGGGTAAGGTGCTGGTGGGTTTTCGCGAGCGCGGGAGCAGCAAGGTCGCGGATCTCTCCGAATGCCATGTGCTGCACCCGCGGGTCGGACGCATCCTGTCACAGCTGAGTGAGCTGATCGGCGAGCTGACGATCCGGGACCGGGTGGCACAGATCGAGATGGCCATGGACGACGAACGTTGCGTGCTGATCTTCCGCAACCTGGAACCTTTCAGCGAGGGAGACCTGGCAAGGTTGCGCGCCTTCGGCGAGGCGCACGGTATCGTGCCCTATTTGCAACCGGGTGGGCCGGACACGGTGGCGCCGCTGGATCCGCCCGGGGTGGATCTGCGTTACCGCCTGCCTTCCGAAGGGTTGGAACTTGCCTTCCTGCCGGGCGATTTCACCCAGGTAAACACCGAAATCAACCGCTGCATGGTCGATCGGGCCATGCAAATGCTGGCACCGTCCGCCTCGGATCGTATCCTGGATCTGTTCTGCGGGGTCGGTAACTTCACCCTGCCGCTGGCGCGCCATGCGGGTCAGGTCAGTGGCGTCGAGGGGGACGCCGGGCTGGTGCAGCGTGCGCGTGACAACGCCGCCCGCAACGGCCTGGACAATGTCGATTTCTTCACCGCCAACCTGTACGAGGTGCTGGAGCCGGCCGCCTGGCTGGATCGTTCCTTCAACAAGGCGCTGCTCGATCCGCCACGCAGCGGGGCCGAGCCGGTACTGGCCATGTTGCCGGCAATGGGTGTGGAGACATTGCTCTATATCTCCTGTTATCCCGGCACCCTGGCGCGTGATGCCGGTCTGCTGGTGCATGAACACGGCTACCGCCTGGTCAGCGCCGGCGTGATGGACATGTTCCCGCATACCGCGCATGTCGAGTCCATTGCGCTTTTCCAAAAGGAAGGTGCCTAGAATGGGTATCGAGATCGAACGGAAATTCCTGGTCACGGACGATCGTTGGCGCCAGCAGATCGAGCGCAGCATCGAGATGCGCCAGGGTTGCCTGGCGCAGGACGAAAGGCGCGCCATACGGGTGCGCATCTTCGGCAATCAGGCGCATATCAACATCAAGGCCAGCGATGACGGCATCCATCGCCACGAGTTCGAATACGCCATTCCGCTGGCCGACGCCCGCGACCTGTTCGAACACGTGGTCGAGGGCCCGGTGGTGGAGAAGATCCGCCACGAGATTCACGTTGGTGAACACCTCTGGGAGGTGGACGAGTTTCTCGGGGCAAACGCCCCGCTGGTCGTGGCCGAGGTGGAACTCGCGCACGCCGACGAGGCCTTCGAGCGCCCCCCCTGGCTCGGTGCCGAGGTGTCCGAGGACAAGCGCTATTACAACAGCAGCCTGGCGCTCCGACCCTACAGCCGCTGGTGATGCGCTGTCTGCCGGGTCGTTTCGTTCTCCTTCTGACCCTGCTGCTGGCCGGCTGCCGCGCGAGCGACCCCCATACCCTGGTGTTTGCGGTGGCCACCGCACCGGCCTCGTTGCACCCGCTGCTTGCCACGGATGCGGTATCGGAGCGCATCAATGCCCTGCTGTACCGGCCGCTGGTCGAGTTCGACCCACAGTCCCGGCCGGTCCCCGGCGTCGTGCGCTGGCGCAGCGGAGATGCAAGGCACTACGTATTGAACCTGGCCCCGGGCAATCCGCCCTACAGCGATGGGACCACAGTGACGCTTGCCGATGTCGAGGCCACCCTGACCCGGGCGCGCGACGATCCGGCCTCGCCTCATGCCAATGCGCTGCACAACATCCAGGCCATTCGCATCGAGACGGATGGCCTGCATCTGCTTCTGGCGCAGCCGGATCCGAGGCTGGCGGCGAAACTGCACCTTGGGGTCGCGCCGGCACGGCGGCTTGCAGACCCGCAGGAACTGGCACGCCACCCGCTGGGCAACGGGGCATTTCGTTTCGTCCAATGGTCGGACGATGGCGGTGTGATGCTGGCGCGACGCCGTGACGGGATGCGGGTCCGCTTTGCCGTGGTGCCGGACCCCACCATGCGTGCGCTCAAGCTGCTGCATGGCGAGGCCAGGCTGTTGCAGAACGACCTGCCGTACGAGATGTACCCGGTACTGACCAGGGATTCGTCCATACAGCTCGCGGAGGCGCCTGGCACCACCTTCAGCTACCTGGGCTTCAACCTGCAGGACCCGGTGACCGGCGACCGGCGGGTTCGCGCGGCAGTGGCCCATGCCATCGATCGCGAGGCGATCGTCCGCTATCTCTTCCTGGGGCATGCAACGGTGACCAACACGCTGCTGATGCCGAACCACTGGGCGGCGCATCCCGGCCTGCAGGACTACCGTCACGATCCTGATCGGGCCAGGGCGCTGCTGGCGGAACTGGGTTACGGGCCCCGGCATCCCTTGCACCTGAGCTACAAGACCTCCACCGACCCGTTCCGATTGCGGGTCGCCACGGTGCTGCAGGCACAGCTGGCGCGGGTAGGGATCGAACTCGATATCCAGAGCCATGAGTGGGGCACATTCTTCGGCGACATCAAGGCGGGGCGCTTCCAGATGTACAGCCTGAGCTGGGTCGGCATCCGTAGTCCCGACATCTTTCGGCATGTCTTTCACAGCGCTTCACTGCCACCGGGTGGCGCCAACCGGGGTCGTTACCGTTCGCCGGCCGTGGACCGGCTGATCCAACGCGCGGAACGCCTGCCGCGCGAAGGGGTCGTCCCCCTGTACCGGCGGGTCCAGGCGCAGATTCATCACGACCTGATCTATGTCCCGCTGTGGCACGAGAACAACCTGCTGCTCTCGCGTGGCGTGAAGGGAGCCGTCCCGGCGCCCGATGGCAGCTATCGTTTCCTGGACACGGGATCCTTGGCCGATGAATAGGCGCCGCATAGAGATCAGCATCCGGGCACAGCAGTTACGGGTGATGGATCGGGACCGGGAGCTGCATCGTTACCCGGTATCCACCGCGCGCAATGGCACGGGTCAGGAAATGGGTTCAGAATGCACGCCGCTGGGGCGCCATCACGTGCGCCTGAAGATAGGTGCCGGATGTCCCCTCAACAGCGTATTCGTCGCGCGCCGGCCCAGCGGCGAGATCTGGACACCACAGTTGGCGAACGCCTTTCCCGATCGCGACTGGATACTGACCCGCATCCTGTGGCTGAGCGGGGACGAGCCGGGCCGCAACCGGGGCGGTGATCGTGACAGTCTGCGGCGCTTCATCTATATCCACGGCACCCCGGACCCGGAACCCATGGGCGAACCGCGCTCGCACGGCTGCGTGCGCATGCGCAACGCGGATATCGCCGTACTGTTCGATCAGGTGGAACGGGGCACCCGGGTCGACATCCTCGTGGGCGATTTCGGCACGCCATGCTGAACCGCGTCCTCGATACCCTGATGGTGCTGTTCGGTGTGGTGACGCTGGTGTTCTTTCTCAGCGCGATCATCCCCGGGGATCCGGTCGATGTCATGCTGGGGGAACAGGCGAGCGGCGCCGATCGCGAGGCCCTGCGCGCCGCCCTGGGGCTGGATCGTCCGTTGCCGGTTCGCTGGATGGGTTATATCGGGGGGCTGCTGCATGGTGACCTGGGGCAGTCGCTGGTGCAGGCCCGGCCGGTGGCCTCACTGATCGGGGAACGCCTGCCGGCCACCCTCGCCATGGCCTTCGCCGCCTTCCTGGTGGTGTTGTGCATCGCCTTCCCGCTCGGGACCCTGGCGGCTCGGTTCAAAGGCGGAAACCTGGACCGCCTGGCGGGACTGTTTGCGCTCGCCGGACAGTCCATGCCGAACTTCTGGCTCGGCCCCATGCTGGTGTTGCTGTTCTCGATCCGGCTCGGATGGTTGCCGGTCAGTGGCAATGAGGCACCGGGCAGTATCATCCTGCCGGCCATTACCCTGGGTACATCGCTGGCCGCCATTTCCATGCGCATGCTGCGTGCCAGCCTGCTGGAGGTCAGCGGGCAGGACTACCTGCGCACCGCCCGCGCCAAGGGACTGAGCCTGGGGCAGGCCTTTTTCCGACACGCCCTGCCGAATGCCCTGTTGCCGGTGATCACCCTGCTGGGCCTGCAGCTCGGCGCGCTGCTCGGCGGTGCGGTGATCACCGAGGTGATCTTCGCCTGGCCGGGGATCGGATCGTTGTTGATCGATGCCATCCGGCAGCGCGACTACCCGGTGGTGCAGGGCGTGGTGCTGGTGATCTCGCTCGGCTATATCGGGATCAACCTGTTCACCGACCTGCTGCTGCAGTGGCTGGACCCGCGCATGGCGGACAAGCGGACACAGGTCCGATGAGGGGCAGCCTGCTGTTGATTCTGGTGTGGCTCCTGATGGCCGCTGCCGGCCAGCTGCCCGCGCTGGAGCCGAACCGGATCGCGCTGGCGCACCTGTTCGCACCACCGCTGCAAGACGGCTACCTGCTTGGCAGCGACGCCCTGGGACGTTCCCTGGCCGAGCGCCTGTTGTCGGGGGCCGGCATCTCCCTGCTCGTGGCCGGTGTCAGCGTACTGCTTTCATGCTTCATCGGCACCCTGGTCGGAATGCTCGCGGGCTACCTCGGTGGTGCCTGGGATCGCGTCATCTCACGCCTGATCGAGATCTTCCTGGCCTTTCCCGGGCTGCTGCTGGCGATAGCCCTGGCCGCCTTCCTGGGGCCAGGCATCGACAACGTGGTGATTGCTCTCTCCGCCATGGGCTGGGTCGGTTATGCGCGCCTGGTGCGCAACCAGACGCTGTCATTGCGGCACCGGGAACATGTCATGGCGGCGCTGGCGCTGGGCAGAACAACTCCGGATATCATGCGCCTGCACCTGCTGCCGCTGATGCTGGCGCCGATCCTGGTGGAGGCGAGCTACGGTGTTGCCTCGGCGGTGATCGCTGAGGCCGGGCTCTCTTTCCTCGGCCTGGGCGTTCAGCCGCCCCAGGCATCCTGGGGCAGCATGATCCGCGAGGGCGTCCGTTACCTGCTGGTGGCGCCGCACTTGGTCCTGGTGCCGGGCATCGTACTGTCGCTGGTGGTGCTGGCCGCCAATCTCGTCGGGGACCGGCTGCGGGACCGCCTGGATGTCACTTCACGTAGTAGGCCGTGAAATAGAGATCGTCCACCCGTTTTTTGCCCGAGAGCTCCTCGAGCACCTTGTTGACGGCCTCCAGCGCCTGCTTGCGCAGTGCCTCCTTGCCATCGGGCGTCAGCAGGGCCTTGCCGTCGGCGCCGGCCAGCAGCATCAGGACCGCATGACGCAGTGCCGGCATATGCAGCTCGATTTCGGGTACATTACTGGCATACTTGGTCATCAGCTGGATATTGCAGCGGATATATTTCGGCCCGCCGCTGAGATTGCTGACGAAGGACGGGGTTATCTCGACATAGCTGATCTTGACCGCTTCCTTTTCCTCGTCTTCCTCTTCTCCAGCAAATGAAACACTGGCAAATACCAATATAATCAATGTGATAAATAATATTCTTAACGTTTTTTCCATTATGCTTGCTGCTCCAGTACGGCCGTTTGCCGTCAATGTGTCCACTGCTCCGGAGGTCGTTCCATGCATGGTCCGGTAATGCTCGATGTGTTCGGCACAGAACTGACGTCAGAGGATATCGAACGCCTGCGCCATCCGGCCACCGGCGGGGTCATCCTGTTCAGCCGGAACTTCGCCTCCCGTACCCAGTTGTATCGGCTGATTGCCGAAATACATGAGCTTCGATCGCCGCCCCTGCTGGTCGCGGTGGACCAGGAGGGGGGCAGGGTACAGCGTTTCCGCGAGGAATTTACCCGCCTGCCGCCACCGCTGCGTATCCTGCCGCATTATGATGGCGATCTTGCGCCGGCTCGGCGCGCCGCGCATGAACTTGGCTGGCTGATGGCCGCTGAACTGCGTGCCTGTGGGGTGGATTTCAGCTTCGCCCCGGTCCTGGATCTGGATTTTGGTGTCAGCGAGGTCATTGGCGACCGCGCCTTCGGCAGTACCTCCGAGCAGGTCGCCACGCTGGCACAGGCCTGGATGCTGGGCGCGCGCGAAGCCGGGATGATCAGTGTTGGCAAGCACTTCCCCGGCCATGGGGCGGTGCGGGCCGACTCGCATCTGGAACTGCCTGTGGACGGGCGTCCACTGCAGGAGATCATGCACAACGATGTTCGTCCGTTCCGGCACCTGATTGCGGCCGGCCTCGAAGGTATCATGCCCGCACATGTTATCTATCGGCGATGCGATGAACGGCTTGCCGGTTTTTCACCGTTCTGGCTGCAAGAGGTGTTGCGGGGTGAACTGCATTTCAACGGTGTGATCTTCAGTGACGACCTCAGCATGGAGGCGGCTGCGGAAAGCGGCGCTTATCCCGCACGCGCGCAGGCCGCAATCGAGGCGGGCTGTGACATGGTACTGGTGTGCAACAATCCCGGAGCGGCAAGCGAGGTGCTGGACAGTCTGCGGGACTACCATGACCCTCTCTCCATGGCACGTTGCGTGCGCCTGCATGGCCGCCCGGCACCGGACTGGGACCGCCTGCGCGAGACCACGCGCTGGCATGCCGCCGTTCAGTTGGCCGCGGACATCCATGAATCCATGCCGGACCTGGACCTGTGAGCGATACCGATCTGCAACAGGCCCGTGTGGCCTTCGAACGTGCCGAACTGATCCATGACGAGGCCACCGTGGCGAATGCGGTGCGCGATATGGCGGCGCGCATCAGTGCGGATATATCCGACCTCGACCCGCTGATCCTGTGCGTCATGAACGGCGGTCTGCTGCCGACCGCAATGCTGATCCCACACCTGCACTTTCCGGCCAGGCTCGATTATGTGCACGCCACCCGTTATCGCGAGCAAACCGCAGGCGGTGATCTGTGCTGGCAGCGCGAACCGACCCGCTCGCTCCAGGGTCGTCACCTGCTGATCATCGACGACATCCTCGACGAGGGCTATACCCTGGAATCGATTCTGAACTATTGTGAGGGGTACCAACCGGCAAGCCTGCGCGCGGCCGTGCTGGTGCAGAAGGAACATGCGCGTGGCGTCCGGCCACCCGTGGACTATGTCGGCCTGCGGGTGCCGGATCGTTATGTGTTCGGTTGTGGCATGGATTTCAAGGGCTACTGGCGTAATCTGCCGGCAATCTACGCGTTTCCGCTCGATATGGAGGGACATTGAGGAATGGCGATCATCGGCATCATTGGCGGTTCCGGCATGACCCGGCTGGAGGCCCTGTCGGTCGAGCGTCGGGAATTCATCAGCACACCCTACGGCGATACCTCCGCACCGATGCTGTTTGGCCGGCTCGATGGGCTCGAGATCGCTTTCATGCCCCGTCATGGCGGCAACCACCAGGTGCCGCCGCATATGGCCAACTACCGGGCCAATATCTGGGCCTTCAAGAAGGTCGGGGTGGAACAGGTGATTGGCATGGCGGCGGTCGGTGGGATCAGTGAGCGAATGGCGCCCGGGGTTTTATGTGTGCCGGATCAGATCATCGATTACACCTACGGGCGCAAGCACACCTTCTACGAACAGGATCTCACCTCGGTCATCCACGTGGATTTCACCGAACCCTACTGTGATGCGCTCCGGAAGCGCCTGATCGCCACAGCCATGGAGCAGGGCGTGACCATTGTGGACCATGGGACCTACGGGGCCACCCAGGGGCCACGCCTGGAGACCGCTGCCGAGATCCGGCGCATGGCGCGGGATGGCTGTGACGTCGTCGGCATGACCGGCATGCCCGAGGCCGCCCTGGCGAGGGAGTTGGAGCTCTGCTATGCCAATTTCTCCCTGGTCGTGAACTGGGCAGCCGGGCTCGGGGATGGCGGGCCGATCACCATGGCGGAGATCGAACGCTACCTGGACGAGGGCATGGTACGTGCGGTACAGGTCGTCTCCTCGCTGGAGGTGGCGAACTGATGCGATTCTCCATACCTGCGCCGGTACTCCTGTTCCTGCTCCTGTCACCGATGCTTCATGCGGAGACCCCGAAGGGTTTCGAGCTGGGCATGAACGCCATGCTGGAAGGAAATTTCGCCGAGGCCTATTGTCAGTGGAAGCCGCTGGCACAGAAGGGCTATGCGGAGGCGCAGTACAACCTCGGCTGGCTGTACGCCAACGGTAACGGGATGCGTGTGGACATGAGGCAGGCCTTCTACTGGTGGGAGGCCGCCGCTGATCAGGGGCATGCGGATGCCCAGTTCGCGCTCGGTCTATCCTATACCACGGGGGAGGGCGTGAAACGGGATCTGAACAAGGCGGCGCAATGGTTCTACAAGGCCGCGCGCCAGGGACACCTGGATGCGCGCGAGAGCCTGATGCGTCTGGCCGGCGACCTGGACCTGAACCTGCTCGTGTCACTGCCCCAGCTGATCTCGGAGCCGTGGTTTGGCTGGAACGCGCGGGTCAAGGGAGACCGGATCAATGTGCGGGCCGGCCCCGGCACCAAGTACAGGATCGTTGCGAAACTGAACAAAGGCCAGGAACTCAGGGTGCTGGAACGCCATGGCGACTGGCTGCACATCCAGCTTCCTGCAAACAAAGAGGGGAACGCCGATCTGGCTTGGGTATATCATTCACTCCTGAAACCGGTCGGGCCACGCTCGGCATCCCTATAACCAAGTTGGAACAGGTTAGCCATGATTTCGCTTTTATTACGCATCGTCCTTGTCGTACTCATCGTCGTTACCGTCGGCCTCTACGTGCGCGTCCTGATGCCGCCGCAGGACGACAAGCCTGCCGCTACGGCGACCGTCACTGAGCAGCCGGCGCAGGAGAAGCAGGCCGCTTTGAAGCCGTTGCCCGACGAGCAGATGCAGATCGTACTGAAGACCCTCGCGCCTGAAATGGATTCTGCACAATAACCGGGCTGCAGCCATGGCAGGCGGGGCAATCACCCCGCCTGCGTTGGAGCCGCCTTCGTTCAGCGATTGTCCTGATGCATTCCTTCCATCATGGATGATCCATTGGAAGTATTCGTGGCATCCTGTCGCGGAGCCGTCGTGTCTGCGGTGCCAGAGGGAGCAGCGCCCGCCATGGGCATGCCTTGCTGACCGCCCTGTTGCATTCCGCGCATCATTCCGGGACCGCCCATCATGGGCATTCGCTGTTGAGCGCCGGGATACATGCCGCGCATCGCGCCTGGTCCGTATCCGTTCGCCCAGTCCGCCAATGCAGTGCCCAGCGGCAGGCTCAGCAGTGCCGCAATGGATGTGAGTACGATCTTTCTCTTGATGTTCATCTGTCCTTCTCCTGAATATATGGATCTATGGCGGTCGATGTACCGTTGTCGGTTCGACCGTGGGAGTCATTACATACCGGCCTTGTAACGCCACCATGTCCCAAATTTCCTGTTTTGTAACATTCTGTAACAACGGAGGTGGCGCCGGGTTACAAACTGTTACCGGATCCTGGCGATGTCCGTTTATGCTTTGTGCATGGATGGCAAGACTTCGATAAATCCAGGCGCGCACCTGCTGGTGGTGGATGATCAGGATATCGGTATTTGTCAAGATAGATGTCGCCTTTTCGATCATGCGGCGCGACACTTTTCTTCGTTGTTACGTTCCGGATTCAATGCGACCGACCCAACGGGATCCCAATTCCGAGTCTGGC
>JAKRWE010000229.1 GCA_024712425.1 Chromatiales bacterium | reverse complement strand
GGTGTGCCTGCAGCCTAGAAAATAGCCCTTCACGAGCCTTTCCACGTCCCGTTCGAGGCACCACATCTTCCATCCACTGACCGCCCGGAAAAGCGAGAAGCGGATGAAATATCCGGGTTAGCCGTCGCTCCGGTCGCCATCGACTGCTCAGCGCCTTTCCGATCCACTCCTCGATCGCCGGACCACCGAGATCCTCGTACTCGCCACGCGACGCCCGGTCGGAAACCGTAACGATGCCGATCGCTGCGGGACTGCCCATTGCTCACCCCCTTGCTCAGTATCAGATACGGAAGACTGCACCGGCTGGCGCGAACAATTTACAGGGTCCGTTGCAGGCAAAGAGGAATCCTGCCCGGCACTGCCTACCGCTCCGTGGATTCCTGCGCCAGGTCGATGAGGTCGATACCGTCGGAAAAATCGGCCGACCCACTGTCGCCCGAATCCCGTGGCAACAACTCTTCCCGGTAGATGGAGACGCTCCCGGGTGCCTCGATGGAGATCCGGGCCTGGTTGTGCCCCGTGATGCGGGACAGTTTGATCCTGATCGGCTCCAGTCCCTGCGTGAGCAATACCAGGGTTTCACCTTCGCGTCGTGACAGTGTAAGCATCCTATGCTCCTCCTTTTCCATGTCGACACTGTAAACAGTAACAGTAAATGGGATTTTTCCACCAAAAAAGGCCCGACACCCCGTGCCAGGCCTCTGTTTATTGGTGGGCGCGACAGGGATTGAACCTGTGACCCCTGCCGTGTGAAGGCAGTGCTCTCCCGCTGAGCTACGCGCCCCGAAGGGTTGCGAATCCTAGCGCAAAGTGACGCGGAACACCACCCTGCCCCTGTATCTTGTTAGTCCAAAGCAGTAATGTCCCCTTTGTCCAATTCTAAAATGTCTCCTTTTGATTTCGGGAGGGGTGGTGACAGAGGAGACCATTGCGATGACACAGAAGACGGTGGACCGGCTGGGGGTGGTTCAGCGGGTTGTCGACCGGCAGTTGCGGCAGAAAGAGGCGGCACGGCAGTTGGACTTGAGCGTGCGGCAGATCAAGCGCCTGGTGGTCCGATACCGGGCCGAGGGAGCGGCTGGACTGGTTTCCCGCCACCGGGGCAGGCGCCCCAACAACCAGATCGCCGATGCGCTCCGGCAGGAGATCCTCGACCAAGCATCCACGCCACCGTCGAGAAGGCCAAGACCATCCAACTCAACCGCAGGACCCACAGGCCTGCACCGGACCATCCCTGGAGATGAGGCGCCCCCTCGTCCCCTCATGACCCCGGACTCACCAAGGGGACATTTCAGCTTGGGAGAAAAGGGGACATTTTAGAATTGGGTTGACATGATTTTCCACCGCTGAAACGCCACCGGATCGAGGCCCGATTTTCAGGCGGGGATATCACCAGCGATGGTGGCCTGTTGTTGCTCCGGCAAGTCGATCGACGGCTGGGGTTGCTCGAGGCGGTCAATGCGAGGCTCCCCGACCCCCGCGATGCCCGCTATGTCGTGCATGACCAACTGACGTTGTTGCGTCAACGCGTCCATGCCCCCTGTCAACCCAATTCTAAAATGTCCCCTTTTCTCCCAAGCTGAAATGTCCCCTTGGTGAGTCCGGGGTCATGAGGGGACGAGGGGGCGCCTCATCTCCAGGGATGGTCCGGTGCAGGCCTGTGGGTCCTGCGGTTGAGTTGGATGGTCTTGGCCTTCTCGACGGTGGCGTGGATGCTTTGTCGAGGATCTCCTGCCGGAGCGCATCGGCGATCTGGTTGTTGGGGCGCCTGCCCCGGTGGCGGGAAACCAGTCCAGCCGCTCCCTCGGCCCGGTATCGGACCACCAGGCGCTTGATCTGCCGCACGCTCAAGTCCAACTGCCGTGCCGCCTCTTTCTGCCGCAACTGCCGGTCGACAACCCGCTGAACCACCCCCAGCCGGTCCACCGTCTTCTGTGTCATCGCAATGGTCTCCTCTGTCACCACCCCTCCCGAAATCAAAAGGGGACATTTTAGAATTGGACAAAGGGGATATTACTGCTTTGGACTAACAGTGCCGCCCCGGCACGTTGACAAACAATGGGGGTAAGGGAAAGGTGTGCCTGCAGCCTAGAAAATAGCCCTTCACGAGCCTTTCCACGTCCCGTTCGAGGCACCACATCTTCCATCCACTGACCGCCCGGAAAAGCGAGAAGCGGATGAAATATCCGGGTTAGCCGTCGCTCCGGTCGCCATCGACTGCTCAGCGCCTTTCCGATCCACTCCTCGATCGCCGGACCACCGAGATCCTCGTACTCGCCACGCGACGCCCGGTCGGAAACCGTAACGATGCCGATCGCTGCGGGACTGCCCATTGCTCACCCCCTTGCTCAGTATCAGATACGGAAGACTGCACCGGCTGGCGCGAACAATTTACAGGGTCCGTTGCAGGCAAAGAGGAATCCTGCCCGGCACTGCCTACCGCTCCGTGGATTCCTGCGCCAGGTCGATGAGGTCGATACCGTCGGAAAAATCGGCCGACCCACTGTCGCCCGAATCCCGTGGCAACAACTCTTCCCGGTAGATGGAGACGCTCCCGGGTGCCTCGATGGAGATCCGGGCCTGGTTGTGCCCCGTGATGCGGGACAGTTTGATCCTGATCGGCTCCAGTCCCTGCGTGAGCAATACCAGGGTTTCACCTTCGCGTCGTGACAGTGTAAGCATCCTATGCTCCTCCTTTTCCATGTCGACACTGTAAACAGTAACAGTAAATGGGATTTTTCCACCAAAAAAGGCCCGACACCCCGTGCCAGGCCTCTGTTTATTGGTGGGCGCGACAGGGATTGAACCTGTGACCCCTGCCGTGTGAAGGCAGTGCTCTCCCGCTGAGCTACGCGCCCCGAAGGGTTGCGAATCCTAGCGCAAAGTGACGCGGAACACCACCCTGCCCCTGTATCTTGTTAGTCCAAAGCAGTAATGTCCCCTTTGTCCAATTCTAAAATGTCCCCTTTTGATTTCGGGAGGGGTGGTGACAGAGGAGACCATTGCGATGACACAGAAGACGGTGGACCGGCTGG
>JAKRWE010000228.1 GCA_024712425.1 Chromatiales bacterium | reverse complement strand
GCATATCCACCTCCACATCGGTGACCTGCCAAGGTGCCTGGATACCCAGTATCCGGGTGTATAGATCAACGTCTCTCATGCTCCCCTACGCTAAACTACCCACTCGATCAGGGGAAGAGCCGATATGTCTACAATCGACAGGGGCTGTAGGGGGAGATGTCGGGGCCCCGTGGACTGGGGGGGGATGTGATGGTGCTTGAGTCGACGATCAGGGCGGTTGGGGCCGTTCGATGGCGAATGCTGGCCAGCTGTATCGTGTGCCTTTGGCTGTTTTCTCCGGTCCTTTCAGCCGCCACGGTCAAACTCCAGGTCAAGCCGGGCATCCTGGCGACCGCGGACTACTGGGAAAACGAAGGCGACAGACCGCCTGTATTGATCCTCCACGGTTTCCTGCAGACCGCCCGGTTCCCGACAGTCCGGCGTCTTGCCGAGGGCCTGGCGGATTCGGATTACACGGTGCTCACGCCGACCCTGTCGCTGGGGGTGACCGAGCGCCGCAAGAGCCAGCCGTGTGAGGCGCTGCATCTGCAGACGCTGGAGGACGATGTCGCTGAACTGGCGCAATGGGTACAGTGGCTGTACCGCAAGCACGGGCGCCGGGTCGTGTTGATGGGACACAGTGCCGGTGGCCATGTCATCACCCGCTATCTCAGCGAACACCCGGATGCGCCGGTACAGCGGGTGATCCTCATCAGCCTGAGTTTCCCGGTCGGCAAGGTATTGCAAAAGGAGCCCGCGCGGGCCGATGGCATCGGCGAGTATGCACTGGGCTTCTGCCAGCACTTTCCAGCCACGGTCGCGGCTTACCATTCCTATGTCGGCTGGGGACCCGAGCAGATGCTGGAAACCATACAGGCGCACTCGCAGCAGTTGTCCGTGATCATTGGTTCCGGAGACCGGCGGATCAAGCAATCGTGGGTCGATACCTTGCATCACAGCGGTATCGAGCTAAAAGTCATCGAAGGGGCCAATCATTTCTTCGACAGCGCCCATGAGTTCGACCTGCAGGATGCGGTGGAGGAACTGTTGGGAAGTACGGATTAAGCCGGGGAAGATGCCAGTCAGATGACGCTTTCTTTCAAACGTTATGCCCTGCTGCTGGTGCTGCTGGTCCTGGTGATCTATGTGGCACTCGGCGCGCTGGGTTACCGCCAGTACCAGGCAGCGACCGCGGAGACACAGCGGGTCGAACGCCAGGCTGCCGCAGCGGAGATCAGGCAGGCTACGGACAAGGTTCTGCAGAACCTGCGTCAGGGCGCGGATGATTTGGCGCAATGGGACGAGCTGTTTCAGCGACTGGCGAACCCGGTCTATTTCTCCTACTGGTATTCACACCGCATCCTCGATGGCTCCGGCCTGGATAGCCGATTCTCCGATCTGATGCTGTACGGACCGGATGGCCAGGCCCTTGCGGTGGTCAGCGACAACCCATTGCCCCGACAGATCGATCCGGCACACCTTCAGGCGCGCTATGTGCCGGATGGTCGTGATGTGCGGGTCACCCTGATCCGGCCGCTGCGCCGCGCGCCAGATGAAAAGGTGCTTGGTTGCGTGGTGGTGCAGGCCAAGCTGCTCGCCAACCTGGTGCGTCTCAATACCTTCAACCGGGTGGATGTCAAAAGCCTGCGTGCCGATCTGCGGCGGCCGGTGACAGATATCGGCCAGGTCCTGGCTGCCATCGATTACCGCCTGCTACCGAATCCCAGCGTGGTGGCCATGAACGGGCTAGTGCTGCGCATCATCCTGCTGCTCGGCGCAGCGGTCCTGGCCGCGACGCTGGTGACCCTGTTTTTCTTTACCCGCTATGTGGGGCAGGTGGTGGGACGGATCCCTACACTGGTCGATGTGTTGCGGGAGAAGGGGGTGGACGAGGCGGTCAGGATGATCGAGGCGAGCGGCCAGTTGCATATCCGCGAACTGGACGTTGCGGAGCAGTCCCTGGTGGAGTATCACCTGGAGCTGTCCTCCGCCAATGCCTCGCTGGACGAGAAGAACCAGGAGTTGTGGAGCATGGCGCACCGGGACGCACTGACCGGGGCACAGAACCGGCGTGCGTTCGATGCCTACTGGCAGACCCTGCAGTCCCTGAACGAGCGCAATGCACGCTCTCTGCGCCTGATGCTGGTGGATATCAACCGTTTCAAGGCAATCAACGATACCTATGGGCACGATATCGGTGATGCCGTACTCAAGGCCGTGGTCGGCTGCCTGCACCGGGCGGTGCGGCGGGAAGAACAGCTGTTCCGTATCGGCGGTGACGAGTTCGTGTGCGTGCTGCTCGATTGCGACGACCGGCAGGCCCTGCTGGTGGCCTCGCGCTGCGAGCACGAGGTGGCGAACTATCCTTTCGGCAGCGAACTGTCCATCCGTGAACCCGTGCGCCTGAGTATCGGTATCTCGCCGGTGACGACGGACAGCCACACGCCGGCAAAGAACCTGCTGCGGCAGGCCGACGTGGCGATGTATCACTCCAAGCGGCCGGCCTCCGGATCGATCTGCATCTACCGGGAGTCGCTGGAGTCCGAGGCCGGTACGGTATTCTCCAGCACCATCAACGAGGCGGTGTACCGCGTGATCGAGCATGGCGAGGGGCTGGTGATGCACTACCAGCCGATCTTCCATCTCGACAGGCAGGTCGGTTATTACGAGGCCCTGCTGCGTATCGAGCTCGAGGGGGAACTCATCCGTCCGGGCGAGATCATGCCGGTGATCGAATCGCGGCACCTCGAAAAGGAGTTGGACCAGGCGGTGCTCGACCGGGTGCTCGAGGACCTCTACAACAACGTGATACCGGTTGGCACCGGGGTCTCGATCAACCTGTCGGCGGCCTCCATCGTCGATGATGGAATCCTCGCCCGCCTGGACCCCTTCCAGCCTGTTAATGGCCATCTATTCTGACCCACCTATGGCCAACAATTTTGGCTCTTCCCCTGATCGAGTGGGTAGTTTAGCGTAGGGGAGCATGAGAGACGTTGATCTATACACCCAGATACTGGGTATCCAGGCACCTTGGCAGGTCACCGATGTGGAGGTGGATAT
>JAKRWE010000227.1 GCA_024712425.1 Chromatiales bacterium | reverse complement strand
CTGCACCGGACCATCCCTGGAGATGAGGCGCCCCCTCGTCCCCTCATGACCCCGGACTCACCAAGGGGACATTTCAGCTTGGGAGAAAAGGGGACATTTTAGAATTGGGTTGACAGCCCTTCCGCTATATCTCGATCCGTACCGACATCTCCCGCCGCAAGCGCATGGAAGAGCGCCTGCGCGAGGAGCGGCGTTTCCTGGAGGGCGTGACCGACGCCATGGGCGAGGGGATGTACGTGCTCGACGAGGCGGGGATCTGCGTGTTCGTCAATCGGGAGGCCGAGAGGATACTGGGCCGGACGCGTGAGGAGCTGCTTGGCAAGCGTCTGCACGACCTGATTCATCACCAGGACGCCCATGGCCGTCCGGTGACGAATGAGGAATGCATCGTCAACCGGAGCGTGCAACAGGGCAATCATTTCCGATCGGAGCAAGAGGTGTTCACCCGGCCCGACGGGAGCATGTTCCCGGTATCGGTTTCGGCCGTTCCGCTGCGGGAAGGTGAACGCGTGGTAGGGTCGGTTACCGTATTCCAGGACATCAGTGAGCGCCTCAGAACATCCAGGGATCTGGCCAATGCCAAGGAGGCCGCCGAGGCGGCGAACCGGGCCAAGTCCGAGTTCCTGGCCAATATGAGTCACGAGATCAGGACGCCGATGAATGCCATCATCGGCATGACCCACCTGGCCCTGCAGACCGACCTGACCGCCGGTCAGCGCAACTATGTGGAAAAGGCACACCGCTCGGCGGAGTCGCTGTTGGGCCTGATCAACGACATCCTCGACTTTTCTAAGATCGAGGCCGGCAAACTGGATATAGAGACCATCGGTTTCGATTTTCAGCACGTGTTCGATGACCTGGCCAATGTGCTCGGCTTCAGGGCCGAGGACAAGGGGCTGGAGTTGCAATTGGAGCTGGCTCCTGATGTGCCCCAGTACCTGCTGGGCGATCCCATGCGATTGGGCCAGATACTGCTCAACCTGGGCAACAATGCGATCAAGTTCACCGAAACCGGCGAGGTGGTGATATCGGTATCGCTGCGGCGGGACGGTGAGGAGACGGTCGAGCTCGAGTTCTCGGTGCGGGATACCGGGATCGGTATCCCTTCCGACAAACTGGGTCAATTGTTCCGCTCCTTCAACCAGGTCGATGTCTCCACCACGCGCAGATATGGCGGCACTGGACTCGGACTGGCGATCAGCAAGCAACTGGCACAGCTCATGGGCCGGCGCATCGAGGTGGAGAGCAAACCGGGCGTGGGCAGCGTTTTCCGCGTGATCCTGCCTTTCGGTCTCTCGCCGGTTCCCGTATCGGATGCAGACAGTTCTCCAGGTGGGCTCGAGCTGCAAGGTCTTCGCGGGCTGATCGTGGATGACAGTACCAGCTCCCGGGTCATCTTCGAGGCCATGCTGCATTCGTTCGGCATGGAGGTCGATGTGGCCAGGAACGGGTTTGCCGCGATGCGCTATCTCGCCACTGCCGGGCAGGGTGACGGGCGGGCCTATGATTTCCTGTTGGTCGACTGGCGGATGCGGGGCATGGACGGACCGACACTGGTCGAGGAGGGGAAAGAGCTGTTTGGCAGCGGGTTGCCACCTGTGATCATGACTACGGCCTATGCCCGTGCCGAGCTGGAGCAGGTGCTGGAAGAGCGTGGGCTCGCGGTTGGTGCTGTCCTGGGCAAGCCGGTTACGGCCGAACAACTTACCGAGGCCATTGCCTCCGTACTGGGGATGGAGCCTGACTCTGATCAAAATCGACAACAGAAGCAGACCGATATGACGGCCGCGCTGCGTGGCGCGCATATCCTGCTGGTGGAGGACAACGAGTTCAACCAGGAGGTGGCGGTGGCCTTGCTCCAACAGCAGGGTATCCGGGCCGACCTGGCCGTGAATGGTGAGGAGGCACTGCGCATGGTGCAGGCGCATGATTACGATGGCGTTCTGATGGACTGCCAGATGCCGGTCATGGACGGCTACGAGGCAACCCGGGCGATCCGCCAGTTGCCCGGACGGGGGGATCTGCCCATCATCGCCATGACTGCCAATGCGATGCGGGAGGACATCGCCCAGGCGCTTACCAGCGGGATGAACGATCACATTGCCAAGCCGATCAACGTGCGTGACATGTTCTCGATCATGGGGCGTTGGATCCGGCCTGCCCGTCCAGCTGTGGATGAGGGTGCCGGGCGGGCGACCACCCCGGATACCGGCGCCGATGGCGACGTCTTCTCCGGTCTGCAGGGGATCAATGTGCGCCAGGGACTGCAGCGTGTCGGCGGTTCGCAGGCGAGCTACCTGCGCTTGTTGCACAAGTTTGCCGACAACCAGGGCGGAGCCATCCAGCGGGCGCGGGATGCCCTGCAAGCGGGCAAGCGGGAACAGCTGGAGCGGGTCTTCCATGCCCTCAAGGGCACCGCCGGCAGTATCGGGGCGATCGAGTTGCAGCGCCTGGCCGCCGAGCTGGAGGTGCGCATCAAGCAGGCCGCCTATGCCGTGTCGGCGCAGGACTTCGATGAGGTGGAGCGCGAGCTGAAGCAGGTTCTGCAGCAGTTGGAAAAACTGCCGGACAGCCTGGGTGCCAAACCCGCTCCTGTATCGGAAGAGGATGTCGAGCGCTTGCTGGAGATCCTGCAGCAACAGCTGGATGATTTCGATACCGCTGCCGTGCAGACGCTGGAGCGTTTGATGCCGGCGGTGCAGGAAGGGGGGCTTGGCGGAGTTGCTCGGCGCTGTCGAGCAGGCATTGTCACGTTACGACTTCGATGCAGCCAACGAGATTCTGAGCACCAGCCGGGGGGAGCATGCAGTAGCCATCAACTGACAGCGGGGATGTGAAGTACAGTGTGCTGATCATCGATGACTCCTCGAACGAGATCGACGTGATACGCGCCGGTCTGGGGCAGGGCTTCCGGATCCTGGCCGCCACTAACCCGGATATTTCATCCGCTTCTCGCTTTTCCGGGCGGTCAGTGGATGGAAGATGTGGTGCCTCGAACGGGACGTGGAAAGGCTCGTGAAGGGCTATTTTCTAGGCTGCAGGCACAC
>JAKRWE010000226.1 GCA_024712425.1 Chromatiales bacterium | reverse complement strand
TTCAGCACGGATGCCTTACGTTCTTCTGAATAACGGGCCATTGGTTCCTCTTTTCCGCCCCCTGTTTGCTCTCTAATTTACCCCAACTCGGGGAGGCGACATGTATCCTGACACAGGGGGTGGGCAAGGAAATGGACAAGCCGGTATTGAGGCAGGTGAAGTAATGAAGATGTCGGATGATATACAGGCCAGTTTGTACGTGGACGGACAGCTGAGCCAGGATGAAGTGCAGGAAACCGTTCAGGCGATGTACCAGAGCCCGGAGTTGCGGCGTGAGGTCGACGAGATCCAGGATCTGAAGGCGCTGATGAAACAGGCCTTCCCGGTCGCCCATGAGCGTGCGGACGAGAAGGTGTCCGAAACGCCCACGCATTATCGTTGGATTGCGTCCGCCGCTGCCGTCGTACTGGCCTTTGTGCTGGGCCTGCTGTTTCCGGGCATGGGGGAAGAGCAGGGTGACGCACCGCGCGTAGCCGTGGATCAGGGCCAAAAGACCCCGGTGATCCTGCATGTGCCGGACAGGGACCCGAACAACTGGGCCAATGCGCTTGATATTGCTGAGGCCTTCGGAAACCGGCACGTGAGGGTCGAGATCCTCGCGAATTCCTACGGTCTCGATCTCCTGAGCGCGAAACGCTCCCCTTATGCCAAGCGGGTCAAGGCTCTGGCGGCAAAGTACTCGGAACTGGCTTTCGTCGCCTGTGCCAGCGGTCTTGCAAAGCTGCGCAAGAGTGGTATCGATACCGGCCTGCTCGAGGGCGTGTCCACTGCGCCGTCGGCTGTCGAGCACGTCGCGGAGAAGGTCTCTGAGGGTTGGCGTTATATCAAGCTGTAAGATCGGGGCGCAGCGGGTATTGCGGGGCAAGATGATTGACAAACCTGCCCAGCGATATAAAATACGCGCCTCTTAACCAAGCGCCCGTAGCTCAGCTGGATAGAGTACCTGGCTACGAACCAGGCGGTCGCACGTTCGAATCGTGCCGGGCGCGCCATTTTAGTAAAGAAATCAAGCGGTTATGATGCGTCATGACCGCTTTTTTCTGTCAAATTTCCGACTGTGTTAGATTTGTGCTAACCAGCCGGATTTCCGAGAGGTCGTCCGCGTATTTCGCCAAATGCTCGACTGACAAATGAGCATATCGGCGGACCATTTCATAGTCGGAGCAGCCGCCCAGTTCCTGCAACACGTGTAATGGCGTTCCTTGCTGTACATGCCAGCTCGCCCACGTGTGTCGCAAATCGTGCCACCGAAAGTCCTCAATCCCTGCCCGCACGAGTGCTTTGCGCCAGGCATGGTTGTTGGCCTTGGTGACAGGTTTGCCTTTATAGGTAAACACCCGATCCGGATGTTTTCCTTCCTGTTGCCTGAGCACCAGCACCGCTTCGGCGTTCAGTGGCACCGGGATGGCCTTTCGAGTTTTCGCCTGGTCGGCGTGTATCCACGCACATCGGCGTGCCAGATCCACTTGCGACCAGTCGAGCTTGACCACATTGGCCTCTCTCAATCCGGTTGCGAGTGTGAACCTCGCCATGGCCGCCAGGTGATCAGGAAGCTCCGCCAACAAATGGTTTGCTTCCTCTTTCGTCAGCCAACGAATCCGGCGTTTCGCTTGCGGCAGCATGCGGACATGAGGTGCACGTTCCAGCCAGTCCCATTCACGCTCGGCGCGTCTGAGGATGGCTCGCACAATCTCCAGCATCCGATTGACGGTCGCATTTGAAACACCGTCGGACAACCTCGACTTGGTCAGGTCATCCAGTACGTCCCTGTCGATCTCATCCAGATACCGGCCATACAGGTGGGGATGTACCCGACGCAGGTGGCCGACATCTTCATTCAGGTTGACTTTCTCGCCCTGTTTTTCCATCAGCCAGCGCTCAACCGCTTCTTCCCACATCCGACGAGGCCTTTCTCCGAGTTTGGAGACTCGCCAGTAGCTGGCTTTCAGCTGGTCGTGGTATTCCTGCGCTAACCGCTTGTCGGCAGTTTTAGCAGATCTGCGTATTTGCTGGCCGCCGGGGGTGCTAAATCGCACCCACCAGATGTTGCCGCGTTTGAAGAGTGACATGGTTTGTTCTCCTGTACCCTGTCACTTTGCGGCGCTTGCCCATGGGTAGGGTAAAGCGATCGCAGGTAGTCGGCAAGGTCGGATTCCTGGAAAACCCAGCGCTTGCCTGGCTTGGCTCCCTTAATGATTCCTGCGCGTGCTTTTTGCTGGACCACAGCGGGCGACATGTGCAGGAATTCTGCGGCTTCCTCGAGTACTAAAGTTTTCATCGGATGGGACCTTTAATGGTTGTCCGACCAATTGGGTATGATGATCTCGTTAACAGGTACTGGTGTGACGCGAAGAGTGGGATCGTTCAGATAACGATCACCTCAAACATCTTCGATCAGTTTCTATGTTAGCTGTCGTGGCCGTAAGAAATAACGTGGATAGCATGCCGAATGGGCGCCGCATTTGATCCATTCTGTTGTTTTTCTTTCAAGAGTTGTCGAATGAACTAAGGGGTAACCATGGCCACTTGGTGGCTAGTAATTCTTGGCTGTACTGTGTTCAGGACGCTGACAGTAGAGCAATCTGATCGATACGATCAATCCATTCTCCGTGATGCTCATACCAAGATGAGTTCAGCGCCTTACACCCCAGCGGGCACCGCCGATGCTGCCAACCAGAACGGGGCAGTAATTAGATCCCCCGGCGAACTTGATTGAACGATCCAGCGCCTCCTGTCACCTCCTCCAGGCTTGATGATTGCTCGATAAACCACATGGCCGCCTTGAGTACGTCGGGTGCATATCCGGAGCGCGGGAGTTCAGGAGTCGGAGTGGTTTCAAAGTGCGATGACACAGAAGACGGTGGACCGGCTGGGGGTGGTTCAGCAGGTTGTCGACCGGCAGTTGCGGCAGAAAGAGGCGGCACGGCAGTTGGACTTGAGCGTGCGGCAGATCCCCCTGTGTCAGGATACATGTCGCCTCCCCGAGTTGGGGTAAATTAGAGAGCAAACAGGGGGGCGGAAAAGAGGAACCAATGGCCCGTTATTCAGAAGAACGTAAGGCATCCGTGCTG
>JAKRWE010000225.1 GCA_024712425.1 Chromatiales bacterium | reverse complement strand
TCACTGTTGGCGAATGTCTTCGTGAGGTACTTCCAAACGGAACCCCCGGTACCTACACCGCCTCCGCCACCAAGGAAGTGAAAGGTCATCGCTTGAAGCTCGCCAAAATCTGAACCGTTGCAGCCCCGCTCTTCGCACGCAGATACAAAGGATACGAATTACTACCTGCCATTCCCTTGCCCGAACCGAATTCCATCCCATCGCCCGTCGCCGTGGCGCTGATGATCACCGTACCTTTGGCCACCCGAACGGACCAATCGGACACAACAGCACCCGACGGTAACAACGAGATCAGATTGGTCGCCGTCGTCGTCAGATCAACCGAATCGCCATACAGTTCAACAGCCGCTGCCGAATCCGTCGCAACAGAGCCTGATAGATTGGTCTTAGACGTTTTCACCTCGTCAAGGCCAACATATGCCGCCAGGGTATTGGAGGCCTGCGAATTGTTCCGCAAACGCATCGTCACGAACGGCTCGCCAAGGTTCGCGCTCTTGTAGCTGGTACCGGTCTCCAGATTGTCTAGCGTGGCCAGTAGGGTTCCGCTCTGGCTATAGAGTTGCACATCCAACGATCCACCCGACGACAATTTGTCCAGATAGAAGAAAGTAGACGGCGGGACGTCTTGATTGACGCTAGACGACGCGGGGATGGTAATGTTGAGCAATCTCATTTGCGCAGGAACTCCACAGCAACGAGCGCGGCACCTAGGCCAAACATGACTTCTTTGGATATGTCGCCGATCTGCTGGCGTTTCAGCGCATCACCGACCTTCTCGGTACCCGTCGCACTGGTTTTCTCCAGCGCGGTAGACAGCGAATAAATCGCCTCCGAAACACCCGGGTCGGTCTGCGTGAACGTGATCCGGGACCCTCCTTCGGCGGTCAACTCGAGATCGTAATCCCGGTTCGTCAGGTCCCCGCCGATGGTGGAATGATCACCCAGATGTGACACATCACCTTCAGCTTTGACGGTGGACAGATCAGCGCCTTTGAACGCCGTATCGGTACCTACCGTCTGCGCATTGTGATCACCGGACACAGTCCCCTGGCCGGTGCCCTCGAGGGTCTGAGTGATCTCACTGGAGCTTGACTGCGTCTTGCTCGTGTTGCTACTGCTTGATTTGCTACCCATCGTTCCGCCCGTCGTCTACGTAGGTGGTTGTTACCGTTTTAGGGGAAAACCCTTCGATCCGCCTAAACGCCTGCCTATACAACCGATCATGCGCCGGAGTCATCGCCTCGGCCACCGCCCCATCGAACCCTAACCGTTGCGCCATCACCACGGTGGCACGAACGGCGATATCAACGAACCCTGGCGTCCCGATCATTCCTAGAATGGCGACCAGATTCAGGCCATTGTTCGTTATCAATGTCAGTGCCATCTTCCCGCGGGAAACACCATCCAGAGACACTTCTATATACACTGGCATATCAGGCTGGATATCCGGATGCAGGGTATCGAGCAATGCCTGATCCGGGTCGGTTATGACCCGCATGTCAAAGACACTCGGTTCCTCGTTTCCGGAAACTAGCGGGTACTGACTAGCCATACTATCGCTCCGATCACGGCCAGTAGCGCCACGTCCAGCCCATTGATACCGCTATTGATCTTGCCAGCCAGCCGATCCCGAATGGCCTGCTGGACGCGCTGATGCGCCCCGCTCCCGGCCGCGCTGTTGATACCAAGTGAATCAATGGCTGGGATCCCGGGCATCATCCCATCCGCTTGTAGACGACGTATGCAAGCACGGCCAGCGCTGCCCCCAGCAGCCATACGTTCGCTCCGGGGGTGATACCGCTATTGATATCACCCGCCGCCTCAGCACGTATATCCTGCTGCGCCGACTGCCCGGCACCGCTTTGGGCGGCACTGGCCAATTTCAGATCGGGAAGTTTCGTAGGGTCTGCGCTCATATCACTTCTTCCACGCCATTATAAGGAATCCAACCGCTCCAACGAATAGCGCGGGCGAGAGGTCACGCGCAGCTTTGCCCGCGTTATACGACGTATGGTCTATCAGCGCCAGAGCAGTGAGACCAGCGGCGACCAGAACGTACGGCATCAGCGGCGTGCGATCAGAACGACGGCCACCAGCACGGCGGCGCCGACCAGGTAGATTCCGGGAACGTTCCAGAACTGCATGCCTTGCGGTCCTTGCGTCTCTGGACCCCGGCCAGATACCTGCCCATGTGCCGGAGCCTCCGGACCGTACGGCGCGTAGTATGGCTGGTCATTTCCCGGGTAGTGATCGCGTCCGAGAAATTTTTCATGTACGTAATCACCGGCACCGCGGATGATGCCGCTCACTGTATCCGTGATCGAACGCCAAATACCATCGGTCCCCTCGTCGCCGGTAGGACCATCAACGATCGGAGCGATCATAGTCAGTTACCAAGGGTGCTGAGATATTCCACAACGACGTCAATATCAGCCGCACCGTTCATGAACAGTTTGATCCGGAAATCGCTCACGCCGGATACATTCCACGCGTCGTTGCCATTGCCTTGTTCGGTGGTATCAATCGCGAAGAAGCGGTTCTGGATCGTCCGGTGATCATACGATTTGATGATTGTCTCGTTGACGAAACGCGTACGATTCCAAAGCTCTACCGAGTCAGCGCTGACAACGACTTTGTCAATCTTGTCCGGCTTGCTGAACAGAATCCGGCTAACAGCACCGGTGCGCGGCAGATCGGCAATATCATATTCGCCCGAACCGGTCGGAGAGTAGACGAATTTGCGTTCAAGTTTGAGGATCGCCGGTTTACCACCGAGATCAGGACGGGCCGATACGGTAGCATAGCCCTCAAGACCGGAACCGGCCGGGGCAGTACTATCAATATCCACCTCGATCAGCAAGGTGCGGATCGGGAGCGGATCGTTGACGGCGCCGAATGCAATCGCAGTCGCCTCTTGAGCGGACCGCGTTTTCAGGTTGTTCCGGGTTGCAGTCAGCGCGATGTAATGATGGTCGGTGCTGGACCAGTCGAACGGCGGCAAACCATCGAATTTGTTCGCAGCATCCAGATCGAGACCCGACCACCGCTGGATAACGATACCGTTGGCAATGAGTCGCATCTCGGTGATATGCGAGACATCCCAGCCGCTCGTACCCGGGGTCATATCCAGATAGAAGGCGTGGTATGCGAACCCGCTCGGGATTCGGCAACTAGCGGTCTGACCCGGTGCTACACCGGTGAAAGACGGCAGTTTCTTAGTCAGAATCGGCATCTGTTAACCCTCAATCCACGATTTATAACCAGCGCGGTAAATGACGGCAAGCGCGATCAGTGTCAGCGCTACGGTTTCCAAGCGAGCACGGCCCAGCATGTTGAATCTCCAAGAAATAGTTAGGACCTAGCGAACATAGACCATTGATGGCCGTATGTCAAGAATCTGAGTCGGCTGTTTCACGTGGAACATCATCGGTGACTTCCTTCGGCATTGTCCCCGCCGCTGGGGGCTCCGGCTTCGGCTCCGGCATTGTCCCGCTTTGACGGGATTTCGTCTCCGGCATTGTCCCGCTTTGACGGGATTTCGGCTCCGGCTTCGGCTTCGGCTTCGGCTTCGGCTTCGGCTCCGGCTCCGGCTTCGGCTTCGGCTTAGGTTCCACCTTCGGCTTTGTCCGCGCTGATGGGGGCATTGTCCCCGCCCCTGGGGACTTAGTCGCCGCCTTTGGTGCGGACTTGGCCTTGGTCCCTTTTGGACGGCCCGGGCGCTTAGCCCCCGCATGGGGGTTCGGGGTATCCACGGGACCCTCCTCACGGAAGCCACTATATATAAGGTATGCGGCGCCCGCGATAAGGGCGGGAAGAATCGGCAATGGCATCAGTTTCTCCTCATTCGTGATGCGCGGATGTATTTGCCGCGCGGTAGATTGGTGCACTCCTCGAGGGGAGGTGCATTGAACTCCTCGGCCAGCAGTTTTCCGGTGCTCGAGGGGCTAGCGAACAGAATCAGTTCCTGGCAATTGTCCCGGATCACGGGGGCCAGCTGGCTGGGACGATGGGTGATGAAAACGCTAGTCGCACCTAGATGGCGGGCCCGGGTGGCCAGCCAGAACAGTTCGTAGTTACTGCGCCCGATAACCTCGCCCGCCTCGTCGATGATCAGCATCGCGCCGCGTGACCGATGGGCCGCCTGCGAAAATTCGTGCTCGTCGTCGAATACCTGGCAGCCATCGGGCCAGGGGCTATCAATCACGTCATAGACGAGCACCGGGCGACCGTTGGCCAGCGCGCGTTCAGCGAGCATGCGGGCGAAGAACGTCTTCCCGCTGCCAGATGTGCCTACTATGAGAACGTGCATGGCTCACTTTTTGCCCATCTTGCGTAAGCCTTTGAATACCCTAGAAATCCCCCTCATGGCCTTCGACCCGATCTTCCTGAACCGGTCCCGGACTGGTTGATGGGCGAACCGGGGTGCACAATACGTGATCGCCCATATGGCGACGACAATGCCGGGCGGAAAATCTTCGATTCCTCGGCTCTCATACCACGCGGACCAGGCGTCGACGCCGGACGCGCGCTCGTCGATGCCGCTCTTCTTATCCTTTATATAGGTAAACGCGTCTCCACCGATCATGGTCGCCATCAGTTCGATCGCGGCCACGGTGCCCTCGGCCGCCGTCCGGTAGCGCCGATCCTCCGGATTCTCGTCGTTCGCGGCGGATGATTTGGGAGTGCGTACCTTGCGGAATCTGCCAGATTTCGTATAGGATGGGGAGCCGTCTCGCTTGGTTGAATGTATCTTCGGATCGAATACCGTACCGGCGCTATCTAGTAGAGCATCGTCAGGCGGCGGAGTGCCGACATCCGGGGCGAGTTCCGGGATGGCGGCCAGTTCGTCAATATCCGGATTCGGCGGAACGTCGATATCCTCAAGAATCGGTTCTGCGTTCATGACAAATGCTCCCCTATCAGTGTATAAAAATATCCCCGGCTGCCATCGCGGAACAGCCGGGGACAAAGTGTGCCAATTCACCCAATAACCAAAAGGAAAAAAGAAATGGCTAAGTTCACCATTAACCCAAGGAATGAAAGATAATGGCTACGTTCGATTATAAAGCAGCGATGAAGGAATTGCGAGGGAAAATTGCCTTCGATTATCCCCTGAAT
>JAKRWE010000224.1 GCA_024712425.1 Chromatiales bacterium | reverse complement strand
CCTTGCAGACCCTGCGTACGCACGCGGAACGTGTCGTCAGACGATGGACATCCACCTACACCAACGCACGCCTTGAAGGACTCAATGGGCTGTTCCAGGCCGCGCGCGCAAGAGCCAGGGGCTACCGCAATACCGAGACCTTCATGACCATGATCTACCTGATCGCCAGCCCGGCGGGGAAGATCCTGGAATCCACATGAAACGTCGAAGAACCCAATCTTAATGATCCGGCAAGATACAAATTGCGATCTCAACGATTGGATCAGCGATATTCACCAGTAGTAAATGCTAGGCATAGACTGCTGCGAACTGGTCAATTGCCAAGCCCTTGATTTCCCATGACTAAAAGCTCCGTACTTCGCTTTTCTCAAGTACGGTGTTTTTCAGGAAAGGGGCATATATAGGAGAAAAATTAGAGAAAAACAGGGTGTTTTTATAGAGAGGAAGTCAATGGCGGAGAGGGTGGGATTCGAACCCACGGAGGGCGTTAACCCTCGACGGTTTTCAAGACCGTTGCATTCAACCGCTCTGCCACCTCTCCGTAACGCATTGATTTTATGGCGCTGCCTGAGCCCGGCAGCAACGGCTGCGTAATATACCGGAATTTCCCCGTAAAACAACCATCTTTAGCAGGCTGTTGAAATTCGCCGCCTGAAGTGGAAGATACCGGTAAGGAAGGAAGAAGGACGAGCAGTACGATGCGTGGCCCGGATATTCAACAAGATGCCCTGTTCAGCACGGTCAGCCCGGAATCCCGGGTGCCGAAGGATCACCCCTTGCGTCCGATACGCACGATGGTCGATACCGCATTGCGGAAACTGGATACGGACTTCAATGCGCTGTACTCGGAGTATGGCCGCGATTCGATCCCTCCGGAGAAACTGCTGCGTGCGCAGTTGCTGATGGCGTTCTACACGATCCGCAGCGAGCGGCAGTTGATGGAGCAGATCGATTACAACCTCTTGTTTCGCTGGTTCGTCGGCTTCTCAATGGATGACCGTGTGTGGGATCACTCGACCTTCACCAAGAACCGCGACCGCCTGCTGGAAGGGGATATCGCCCGCCGCTTCTTTGCGCAGGTTCTGAGCCAAGCAAAACAGGCAGACCTCCTATCCAAAGAACACTTCAGTGTCGATGGAACGATGATTGAGGCCCTGGCCTCGCTCAAGAGCTATCGACCCAAGGATGAAGACGGTCCACCCGGTGGCGGTGGTCGTAACCCCGATGTGGATTTCCATGGGGAGAAGCGCTGCCGGGATACCCATGAGTCGAAGACGGACAAGGATGCCCTGCTGTTCAGGAAGAGCAAAGGCACAGCGGCAAAGCTGGCTTATCTGGGACATTTGCTAATCGAGAACCGGAACGGTCTGGTCGTCGATGCCCAGGTCACCCAGGCGACAGGTACCGCTGAGCGGGAAGCCGCTGTCGATATGGTCGAAGCGCTCGGTGGCACGCATCGCATGACACTGGGCGCGGACAAAAACTACGACACCAAGGGTTGTGTGGACGCACTGCGTTGCGCCAACGTGACGCCGCACGTTGCACAGAACACGAGCAACCGTTCATCGGCCATCGATGGACGCACCACCCACCACGCCGGTTATGCAACCAGTCAACGCTTCCGCAAGCGTATCGAGGAATGCTTTGGCTGGGCGAAGACCATCGGTGGGCTGCGCAAGAGCCATTTTGTTGGCCGTGAGAAGCTGGACTTCCGGTTCGTGCTGACCATGACCGCCTACAACCTGGTTCGGATGCGCAATCTGGGGGTGGTGGCATGTTGATCGAGAGTGTGTCGAGGGGTTGGTCTGCCCGGGGTCAGCATTTTCCAGTGCATTGGGCCTCTTGGGTCAACTCAACTCGCAACAATGGCCGTCGATCCCCTCCGTCTGGTGAAAACAGGGCAGAATCGGCACGGTTTTCAACAGCCTGTTAGGGAACACGAAGTACATTGACCTGCACAGCCGGACAGGTATGCTTTAGTGAACTTAGCTGCCAGAAAGATTGTCGTACTGACAGCGACTGTTTTCAAACCTTGCCTCAGGAGGGCAATCACAACATGAATCGTTACGAAACCGTGGTATCGAACGGCTACCCGCAGGCCGCCGCTTCTTCCGCCAACAAGGTTCTCAAGAACACCTACATGCTGCTCTCGGGTACGCTGTTCTTCAGCGCCGTGATGGCCATGATCTCCATGGCCCTGAACGTCCCCCCGATCGCTTACATGATCTCGGTGATCGCCTCCATGGTGCTGGGCATGTTCGTGCTGCCGCGCACCGCCAATTCCGCCAGCGGCATCGGCGTGATCTTCCTGGTTACCGGCCTGCTCGGTTTCGGCCTCGGACCAATTCTCTCAATGTACCTGGCCTTGCCCAACGGTGGCCAGATCGTCGCCACTGCCTTTGGCGGCACCGGTATCATCTTCCTTGGCCTGTCCGGTTATGCGCTGACCAGCAAGCGCGACTTCAGCTTTATGGGCGGGTTCCTGTTTGCCGGCATGATGGTCCTGGTGATCGGCATGATCGCCAACATCTTCCTGCAACTGCCGATGCTCCAGGCGGCCATTGCCGGTGGTGTCATCCTGGTGATGAGCGGGTTCATCCTGTTCGACATCGCGCGCATCATCCGCGGCGGCGAAACCAACTACATCATGGCCACCTACGGGCTGTACCTGAGTATCTTCAACATCTTTATCAGCCTGCTGCAGATCCTGGGCATCTTCGGCGGCGACGACTGATCAGCGGTCTGGTTGGCAGACCTTCAGCCCCGGCCCTGTGCCGGGGTTTTTGTTTTGGAGGAATAGCGGTGGACTGGATGAAAATCCTGGGTGTGGTGGCCGGCATCATGATGCTGGTCTTTCTGTGGCCCGCCTACAAGCATTGGAGCAAGAGCAGCCCCAAGGCTGAAAAAGGCGACTGGGCCTCGGTCGTCATGGCGCTGGGGGCCGTGGTGTTGCTGGTGATCGTGCTGATCGCGATGGTACGCTAACCCGGATATTTCATCCGCTTCTCGCTTTTCCGGGCGGTCAGTGGATGGAAGATGTGGTGCCTCGAACGGGACGTGGAAAGGCTCGTGAAGGGCTATTTTCTAGGCTGCAGGCACACCTTTCCCTTACCCCCATTGTTTGTCAACGTGCCGGGGCGGCACTCACCGGAGGTTATCCTGGCACCAG
>JAKRWE010000223.1 GCA_024712425.1 Chromatiales bacterium | reverse complement strand
GACTGGTCCAGAAAGGAAGTTGTCTGGCTCAATCCTGCGCATGACGACGATGCACACGAGGAACCCGACAATAGAGCAGTAGCTGCGTGAAAAAAGTGACAACTATCTTGACAAACACCGGTCCTTGACCACCAGCACATCGGATACCGCATCCACGGCCAGCCCGAGCGAGCGCTCTTCGGTCTCATTGCCCACACGCACAATGATGACCACCGCCTCCTTGGTGTATTCCCCCTCCGGCATGCCGAACCACAGGCGCAGATCGTAGACCGGGACGATATTGCCACGCAGATTCACCACCCCCCCGCAGGTGCGCCGGGGTGTTCGGCACACGGGTTGCCGTTTCCCAGCCACGGATCTCCTGCACCCGGAGGATACTGATACCGTACTGTTCGTTTCCGAGCACGAAAGTCAGGTACTGGTTACCCTGATCGTCATCCTCATGTTCCTGCCCGAGCAGACTGAGATTTGTCGTATCGTTCATGATTTCTCCTAGGCCGTCTTGGTCAAGGCCAGGTTGTTCCGCTGGGATTCCTGCGTCGCCAGGCGCATGACCCCGGGAATATCCATGATCAGTGCAACCGAACCATCGCCGAGGATGGTCGCACCGGAGATACCCTCGACCCGACCATAGTTTGCCTCGAGTGATTTGATCACCACCTGCTGCTGACCCAGCAGGTCATCGACGAACAGGCCACATTTGGCGCCACCCGCCTCGACCACCACGACGATACCCTCCTCAACCTCTGTCGCACGCGCATTCTCGATGCCGAAGACATCGCACATCCGCACGATGGGAAGGTATTCGTCACGCAGACGGAAGGCCTCCCCCTTGCCAGCGACACGCCGCAACATGTCTTTGTGCACCTGAATCGATTCGATGATCGACACCAATGGAACGATATAGATCTCTTCACCCACACTGATGGTCTGCCCATCCAGTAATGGCCAGCGTCAGCAGCAGGCGAATCGTGATGGTACTGCCCTTGCCCAGCTCGGAGTCGATCTCGATGGAGCCACCGAGCTCGTTGATGTTCCGACGCACGACATCCATGCCAACGCCCCGCCCGGAGACATCGCTGACCTGCTCCGCGGTGGAAAAGCCGGGCTGGAAGATCAGCTCGCAGATCTGCTTGTCGGTAAGATTGTCCTCTTCCTTGACCAGGCCTTTTTCAATACCCTTCTGCAGGATGCGGTCGCGCGCCAGCCCTTTTCCGTCGTCGATGATCTCGATAACGATGTTGCCGCCACGGTGTTCCGCAGACAACTGTACCTTTCCGGTCTCCGGCTTGCCCGCGGCGATCCGGTCTTCCGGCATCTCGATACCGTGATCGACGCTGTTGCGCACCAGGTGCACCAGTGGATCACCGATCTTCTCGATGACGGTCTTGTCGACCTCGGTATTCTCGCCGATCATCTCGAGCTCGATCTTCTTGCCCAGCTTCTGACTGAGATCATGCACGAGACGGGGGAAGCGACTGAAAGTAAAGCTGATGGGCAGCATGCGGATCTGCATCACGCTTTCCTGTAATTCCCGCGTATGCCGCTCCAGCTGCCCGAGTCCTTCACGCAGACGGGCCAGCTTGTCCATACTGAAATCCTCACCCAGCATGCCGAGCATGGATTGGGTGATAACCAGTTCACCCACCATATTGATGAGGGAATCGATCTTGCCCGTGTCGACGCGGATGGAGGCGCCCCCCGAGGACGACTTCTTGGCTGTCGACTTGCGCCGGTCGGCCTTGCGACGGTCTTCGCCCTTGCGACGATCCCCTGCCGGCTCTACAACCTTTAGCTCGGGTTCCGCCGCGGTGGTCTTCTCCTGTGCCGGCGCGTCCTCCTGAGCAGTAGCGGCTGCGGGATCATAACCCTCCGGCATGACAGGTATTACCGCGAAGTCACAATCGTCCTCGACCCACTCGAAGATCTCATCGATCTCTTCCTTGGCAACCGGCCTGTTGAGATGCAGCTCCCAGGAGAGATAATTGTCTTCCGGCTCGAACTCGCCAAGCGCCGGCAACTCACTGATATCGCATTCAGCGAGCAGTTCCCGAGTTCACCCAGTTCCCTGATAATGCGCAACGGATCGTTTCCGGTCCGCATGAGGTGCTGGTGTGGCCGAAACACGATCTTCCAGCCAACCGGCTCTGCCGCAGCCGCAGGCGCCGCAACGGCTTCGGCCTGGGCAGGCTCTTCAGTGGAAGGCGAACCGTTGGCAAGCACCCGGTCCAGCTCAGCGCGCTGCTCCTTGACGCGCTCCTCGTCCGGCTCGCCGCCATCCTGGGCCGCAGTGAGCATATCCCGCAGGACATCGACCGAGGCCAGCAGCACATTCACTGCATCCTCTGTCACCGGGCGGCGGCCATCGCGCATTTCATCCAGCAATGTTTCCATTACATGGGTGAATTCCGAGACATTGCTGAACCCAAAGGTGCCGCCGCCTCCCTTGATGGAGTGAGCGGCACGAAAAATACTATTGATCTCTTCCGGGTCGACTTCCCCGGGATCCATGTTCAACAGGCCATTTTCCATCACATCCAGTCCCTCGAAACTCTCTTCGAAGAACACTTGGTGGAACTGCGCCATATCGATACTCATACCATCCTCCGGGATGTCGAAACGGAAACGCGCTCGTTCAGCCGAGGACTTTCGAGATGGTCTTCAGCAATTGCTCCGGATTGAATGGCTTTACGATCCAGCCTGTTGCGCCCGCCGCCTTGCCCTGTTGCTTCTTGTCTGCACCGGACTCGGTGGTCAACATAAGCAACGGGGTAAATTTGTAACTGGGCAGATTGCGCAGTTCCTTGATCAGTGAAATACCATCCATGTTCGGCATGTTCACATCGGTGATAACCAGGTTGACCGACTTGGTCTTGGCGATGTTGAGGGCCTCGACGCCGTCCGCTGCCTCCACCACGTCATAACCGGCACCTTTCAGGGTGAAAGACACCATCTGGCGCATGGAAGCGGAATCGTCTACGGCAAGAATACTTGCAGCCATTTGCTTTACTCCTTGATGTATACGGAACAGGTTGCCCATCCCTGTTCCCAGGGGGTTCACTCGGGGGTCAGTAGGGGTATCGACGGGGCGCAAACAATCTTTAGCCCGAATATTTCACAAATAAAAAGGGCAAAACCCGTGTAGTTCGTTAAAATTCAGTTGGTTACACTGGATCCGAACAAGGTTT
>JAKRWE010000222.1 GCA_024712425.1 Chromatiales bacterium | reverse complement strand
CCGCGTTGATTCCAATGCCGGACAACAGCAGGTAGGCGAACAGGAGTTTCCTGGCGAAGCGGCCCGCAGAGTGTATAGACATGGGATAAGGACGTCAGCAGGTCATCGGAAAGTGGTGGCTGCCATAGGGTAACACGGCGGGGCGAAGTACGCTGCTTTGGCAAAATTGGGGTCTGCCCCCAATTTTTGCTTATTCCACCAGGTCGTCCAGATCCACGCTTAACGCATCAGCAATGGCTTTGTAGGTTGCCAGTGTACCCTCCCGCTTGCCATTTTCTATCTGGGCCAGGTAGGCCTGTGAGATACCGGCCAGCTCGGCAAGTTCCACCTGGGATAGCCCCCGATGTTTGCGCCAGATTCTGACAGGATTTTTGCCGGCCAGAATAGCCTCTACCATTTTGGCCGGTACAATTTCGTCACTATGGCTGGTCAGTTCGGTTTTTGCTTGATCGTACGCGGCTACGTTATCGAGCATCTCCGCTTTTTCCAATAGTGCCTGGTATTCGTCGATAGGCAGTACTGCAAAGACCTGCTGACCGTCCTTTTTGATAATTTGTACGCTCATTTGTATACATCTCCACGCGGGCCAACATCGAGCACCAGTACGGTTATTGTTTCGTCTTCCATCTCATAGATGGCGCGATAGCCTCCGATCCTTAGTCGATAGGCGTCCCGGCCTTGCAGCGACTTGATGTCCAGATCGTCAACCTCACCGCTGGCAATTCGGTTGAAACTGACAACGAACCGATCTGCGTATTGCTTTGGCATCCTGCGTAAAGCCTTCAATGCTTTCTTCTTGTAGGCCACCATCCCCATGGATAAAATATAGCTTATCGCTATATTTTGGGCAAGATTGATCAACACAACTACGCCGTTGCTCTCCCTCCTAAGCTCCCCCACAAGGGATTGCTTGGTAGCTGTTTCACATGCATCATCACCTGATATCACCGTCAGCAAGCAACAGAATTCTTAAGGGAGTAAGCAACTTGTCCACTGTCCTCGTCACCGGCGGCGCCGGCTTTATCGGCTCGGCCGTCATTCGCCACGTCATACACAACACCGATGCCCGGGTGGTCAATGTCGACAAGCTGGCCTATGCGGGCAACCTGGAATCCCTGGCGGAGGTGGATCAGGATCCGCGCTATGCCTTCGAGCAGGTGGATGTCTGCGACCAGGCTGAGCTGGAGCGGGTGTTCCGGGAGCATCGGCCGGATGCGGTGATGCATCTCGCGGCGGAGTCGCACGTGGACCGTTCCATCGATGGCCCGGCGGCCTTTATCCAGACGAATATCGTTGGTACGTACAATCTGCTGGAGGTGGCGCGCGCCTACTGGCAATCATTGGATGAGGCGGGGCAGGCACGGTTTCGTTTCCACCATGTCTCGACCGATGAGGTCTATGGTGATCTTGAGGGTCCGGAGGATCTGTTTACCGAAGAGACCGCCTATGCGCCCAGTTCGCCCTATTCGGCCAGCAAGGCCAGTTCGGATCATCTGGTACGTGCCTGGCGGCGCACCTATGGCCTGCCGACGGTCATCACCAACTGTTCCAACAATTACGGCCCTTACCAGTTTCCGGAGAAGCTGATCCCCTTGGTGATCCTCAATGCCCTGGAGGGCAAGCCGCTGCCGGTCTATGGGGAAGGGAAGCAGATCCGTGACCGGCTGTACGTGGAAGACCACGCCCGCGCCCTATGGCTGGTGCTGAATGAAGGCGTGCCGGGTGAGACCTATAACATCGGCGGACACAACGAGAAGCAGAATATCGAAGTGGTGCATGCCCTGTGCGCGCTGCTGGACGAGCTGGCGCCGTCGGAGCATTCGCCCTATGCGGATCTGATCACCCACGTGACGGATCGCCCGGGTCATGACCTGTGATACGCCATCGATGCCAGCAAGATCCAGCGTGAACTGGGGTGGACACCGGACGAGACCTTCGACACCGGCCTGTGCAAGACGGTGCAATGGTATCTGGACCATCAGCGATGGTGTCAGCGGGTGCAGGATGGCAGCTACCAGCGCGAACGTCTCGGTACGGGCGATACGGCCACCGCATGAAGATCCTGCTGTTTGGCAAGAACGGCCAGGTGGGCTGGGAGCTGCAACGCGCCTTGGCGCCCCTGGGGGAGCTGGTCGCACTGGATCGGCAGGGACAGGAGGGTTTGTGTGGTGACCTGACGGCCCCGGAGGGGCTGCGCAGGACGGTCGCTACCGTCAAACCGCAGGTGGTGGTCAACGCTGCTGCTTACACCGCAGTGGATAGGGCAGAATCCGAGCCCGAGCTGGCCGGAAGAATAAATACCGAGGCGCCGGGTGTGCTGGCCGGGGCAACTCGCGAACAAAATGCCTTGTATGTGGATTACTCCACTGATTATGTGTTCGATGGTGGGGGGCACACGCCCTGGCGGGAGGACGAGCCCTCGGCGCCGCTGAATGTCTATGGGGAGACCAAGTGGCAGGGTGAGGAGGCGATTCGGCGTGCGAACCCGAGGCACCTGATCTTTCGCACCCAGTGGGTATTCGCTGCACGCGGCAGCAATTTTCTGCTGACCATGCTGCGCCTGGCGACAGAACGCGATCAGCTGAAGGTGGTGGACGACCAGTTCGGTGCCCCGACATCGGCCGAGCTGATCGCGGATGTGACCGCGCATGCCATACGTGCTGTTGTCCAGGATGCGAGTCTGACCGGCACCTACAACCTCGCGGCACGAGGGGTGACGACTTGGCACGGCTATGCCCGGCATGCGATCCGCGCCGCCCGGGGGCTGGCCGGTGCGTGTGAGCGACGAGGCCATCGAGCCGGTGGGCAGCGATGCCTTTCCGGTGCAGGCGACCCGCCCGCATAATTCGCGCCTGGCCCTGGACAGGATAGAGCAGGCATTCGGCCTGCGCATGCCGGAATGGCAGTGTGGTGTGGAAAGGGTCGTGGCCGAGTTGAGCAGAACGTGAAGTCAGGCTGCGTGAAACTCGATTGTTGGGAACGAAAGGCATTCGGACAAGGAGGTCTGGTTCGATACGGCGAAGTACCTTTATGGATGACGCGTTTGCCCAACGGTCGCACCTGCCTTCAGGGATTGAAGGCAGGTGTTTTTCTTGTGCGCCCAGCATGGGCGCACTCTTGTGGGTGTAAGTCCCACCGTGAGTTGATCACAGCGAACGAAGTGAAGCGCAACTGCGGAAGGGTGACCGACCGTGGGGAGGAAGCGTG
>JAKRWE010000221.1 GCA_024712425.1 Chromatiales bacterium | reverse complement strand
CGACTGGGGGGTGCCTCGGCTCTCATGACCTCAACTTCCCGAACCGCCCGGTGCGGACCCGCATGCCGGGTGGTGTGGGAGGGGCTCGGTCAGGTAACCTGACCGCCCCTATCTCGATCCCGTTCCATGCTTCATGGCTGGAATTCGGCCCAAGGCTGAATGGTGGCGGGCCTCGCGGGGCCGATGGCCGCAAGGATGCGGCCATCGAGCCTACATGGATGTATTAACGGCGTGGTCCGTGAGGCCCGCCATCATTCTTTATCCGAACTTCAGTCGAACAGGTTCTCGACCGCGCGCCGTATCTCGCGATCCACATCCAGCCCGTCCTTGTCCATGACCTGGTCGATCACCCAGCGGTTGGCCTGGGTCTCTCCCATGATCTGCTGGATCTCGTAACCCAGGTGGCGCATGAAGGGGTAGGACGGGCCGTCCGTTCCGTAACTGAACTCGGCGTACTCGGTGCCGCGCTGGTTCATCTTTTCGATAAACGGTTTCACATAGTCGCCCGGCCCGAACAGATCCACCGAGTTGTCCTGCAGGTGCCCGGCCAGGTGTTTGGCCAGGGTGATGACCAGTTGGCGCCGCTCTTCCTCGTTCAGGCCCAGGCGTTGGTGGGCGATGCGATCGACGATCTGGAGCTGCAAGATCAGGTATTCGACGATGACCGCCATGCGCTGCTCGTCGGTCTCGTACACGAAGTCCTCGCCATGCAGGTTGATGGCCTTGTCCTTGGCTATGCGCCAGCTGATAAAGGCCAGCGCGCCGGCGATCTCCTCCAGCGAGCGTTCCGAATCCTCGTCATGCCAGCGGCTCTTGATTCTCAGGGCCATGTTGTTTCCTCGGGATGGATTTCCTGTCAATAGCCGAGTATTTTACTCGGAATAGTGGGCGGGAGCATCTGTAAATGAGCAGCGAGATCGATACCCTGATTCGCGATGTGCAGTACAACTGCCATATCGCCGATGCACGACATGGCACCGACTTTGGCCTGTGCACCTACCTGATGAAGATGCGCGAATACTATCGCTGGGAACACGGTCTCGCCTATACGGACCGGTTGGACAAGGACGAGGTCGGGGACTGGCTCAGTGAACGGGAGGATCTGTGGGAGGATCTGGAGTCTGCCGACTATCGGCCCCTGGTGCTTCGGGGTCGGCAGTACGACCCGTTCGAGGACGTGCAGCGTATCAACCTGGAACTGCGTGAGCACCATCTGATGTACAGCGGCGGGCTGGTGCAGTCTGGACGGGCGCAGTTCTTTCTCGCGGAGCTGTCCGATTACCAGGCGGGCGAGGACGGTTTCGAGCTGTGGGTGGGGCACAGGGAACTGGCCCGCGGCCTGCATGTGCCGCCGGCCATGACCTGTGGGCGATCCATCTACCTGCGCCGCGAATCGCTCAAGCAGTTCCTGTGGGAGAAGTACGAGTCCTGGCTGTGGAGTCGCCCCGACAATGCCATGGGACGGGCGCTGGCCTGTTACCCGTTCGAGACCGATGTGGACCTGGCGCTAGAGCAGATGACAGCGGCCGAGATGCCGGTGGTGCGTGCGCACGAGGTCGGCGAGTACCGCGTTGGAAGGCGCCTGGGTGCGGCCTGGGAGGAGCTGCTGCTCGCGGTGCTGGGAACGCCGGCGGAACTGATGCTGCGGGCGGTGCGCGATCACCTGGCCGACTGCATGGAGACCCTGCCCCTGCTGCTGCAGGAAGGTAGGCCGGCGGCCTCGCTGCATACCGTCATGGGTAATCTCGGCAATATGCGCAAGGCGGTCTTTCCTTCGTTGCAGACCGCCTACGAGGCATGGTTGGCGGGAGATGCCACGGTAATGGGCGAACTACTGCCCGGGGCGGAAAGACATTGGTCGACGGTGGCCGAGCAGGCGCTGGCACTGCACCGGGAAGGCGCGCCGGAATTGGCTGCGCGCTTGGCGGGCCTGGTGGAAGGTGCGCATTACTGAGCAGAATGCAGGCGCCTTTTGTGTATACCCCGGATTACGGCCTGCGGCCTGCATCCGGGCTACGCTTCTTTATCTTCGCTGGGCCGCGAAGTCCAGCATGCGCTGGATCGATGTGACCGCGTTCCGGCGTACCGCCTCGTCCACGAACACCTCGCCGGTGCCGTCGCGCAGCGCGGTCTCCAGGTTCTGCAGTGCATTCATGGCCATCCACGGGCAGTGGGCGCAGGACTCGCAGGTGGCTCCCTCGCCGGCGGTGGGGGCGGGGATGAGTTTTTTGTTCGGCGCCAGCTGGTGCATCTTCCAGAAGATGCCGTCGTCGGTGGCGACGATGAATTCCTCGTTGGGCATCTGCTGCACGGCCTGGATCAGGGCGGTGGTGGAGCCGACCACGTCGGCCTGGTCGACCACCTCGTCCGGTGACTCCGGGTGGACCAGGATGGCGGCCTTGGGGTGAAGCCGTCGCAGGCGCTCCAGGGCGAAGCCCTTGAACTCCTCGTGCACCACGCAGGCGCCGTCCCACATCAGCATGTCGACGCCGGTCGTGCGCTGCACATAGTGGCCGAGGTGCTTGTCCGGCGCCCACAGGATCTTCTCGCCGCGGGCATGCAGGTGTTCGATGATATCCAGGGCGATGCCGGAGGTGACCATCCAGTCTGCACGCGCCTTCACCTCGGCGCTGGTGTTGGCATACACCACCACGGTCCGGTCCGGGTGCCGGTCGCAGAAGTCGCTGAACAGGTCCGCGGGGCAACCTTCGTCCAGCGAGCAGGTGGCCGCCAGGTCCGGCATCAGCACGGTCTTCTCGGGATTGAGTATCTTGGCGGTCTCGCCCATGAAGCGGACTCCGCACACCAGCAGGGTGTCGGCATCGCTGCTGGCGCCGAAGCGGGCCATCTCCAGCGAGTCTGCCACGCAGCCGCCGGTCTCCTCTGCCAGCGCCTGCAGGTCTCCGTCGACATAGTAGTGAGCGACCAGGACCGCGTTCTTCTCCTGCATCATCTGCTGGATGCGGTTTTTGAGAGCTGTCTTCTGCGTGTCGCTCAGCGTGGGCCATTGCGGGTGCCTGGGTACCTGGATGCGCGGCAGGACGGGGTGATCGGGGGCTTGTGAACTCATGTGAGGGCTGCGCTGGCTTTGGTATACGGGGATTTTAGCCCGAATATTTCACAAATAAAAAGGGCAAAACCCGTGTAGTTCGTTAAAATTCAGTTGGTTACACTGGATCCGAACAAGGTTTTGCCCGTGACAAAATGTACCCAAGAAAGCTTTG
>JAKRWE010000220.1 GCA_024712425.1 Chromatiales bacterium | reverse complement strand
CAGATAGCTGATATCCCAAGACCAGACCAGGTTGGGAGCATCCGCGATATGGGTGGTCGGTCCCTTGCGAGTCTGCGGCGCTTTCGACCGGCCACGATGATGCAGTTGATCAGCCTCCCTCCCCCCTCTGTCAGGATAGTTGTCCATTCTGTTGAAAGGGACTCTAATTGAGATCCCGAGGGGATGAGAGAGAGGAACCATGGGTTACCCGAAAGAACGTAAAGAGGCGGTTTTGAAGAAGATGCTGCCGCCGAACAACAGGCCGATTCCGGTTATTGCCCAGGAAGAAGGCATCAGTGAAGCAACGCTGTATAACTGGCGCAAGGCCGCACGGGCCGAAGGACGGCTGCTGCCCGATGGGGACAGCACACCAGTAGGCTGGAGTTCGGCAGACAAGTTTGCTGCTGTACTGGAGACGGCAGCCCTGAACGAACAGGAGCTGGCCGGGTACTGCCGGGAGCGGGGCCTGTATCCGGCCCAGATTCAGCAGTGGCAGGAGGCCTGTGCCCAGGCCAACGACTGGGACCGAAGCCAGAACAAGCGCCTGCAGGAAGCCCGCAGAAACGATGAGAAACGGATCCGCAAACTGGAGAAGGAACTGAGCCACAAGGAAAAGGCGCTGGCTGAAACGGCGGCCCTGCTGGTGCTGTCAAAAAAGCTCGAGGCGATCTGGGGGGGCGAGGAAAGATGACCAGTGGCCCGGATCGCAAAGAGATACTCGAACTGGTCGATGAGGCGGAACAGTCCGGTGCACGGCACTCACGGATTGCCGAGTTGCTGGGGTTGCATGCCCGCACCTTGCGGCGCTGGCGGGAGGCGGAAGAGGAAGGGCGCGCGGATCGTCGTCCGACAGCAGAGCGTCCACGTCCGGTGAATGCACTGAGCGAGGAAGAGCGTGAAGCCGTCCTGGAGCTGTGCAATCAGCCTGAATATGCCCATCTGCCGCCCTCCCAGATCGTCCCCCGGCTGGCGGACGAGGGCATCTACCTGGCCTCGGAGTCGACCTTCTACCGCATCCTCAGAGAGGCAGGCCAAGCCACGCACCGGGGACGCGCCCAGCCACCTCAAAAGCTGGCGCGCCCCCGGCCCTGCCGGGCCACAGGGCCCAACCAGGTGTGGAGCTGGGACATCACCTACCTGGCGGCGGCCATCCGCGGCACCTTTTACCGGCTCTACATGGTGGAAGACATCTTCAGCCGGAAGATCGTCGGCTGGGAGATCCATGAACAGGAAAGCGCAGTCCATGCCTCGAGCTTGATCAGCAAAGCCTGTCTGCGCGAAGGCATTCAGTCTGGTGATTTGGTCCTGCATGCCGACAATGGGGGGGCGATGAAGGGCGCCACCATGTTGGCCACGCTGCAACGGCTGGGTGTGGTGCCGTCATTCAGCCGGCCATCGGTGAGTGATGACAACCCCTATTCGGAGGCCCTGTTCCGGACGCTGAAGTATGTTCCCAACTATCCGGACAAGCCCTTCGAGAGCCTGGAGTCGGCGCGGGAATGGGTGCATGTTTTTGTCGCCTGGTACAACGAGGACCACCGCCACAGCGCTATTGGCTTCGTCACGCCGGCCCAGCGCCATCGTGGAGAAGATGCGGACATCCTTGTCGCACGCAAGGCGGTTTATGAACAGGCCAAGGCCAGGCACCCGGAGCGTTGGTCGGGCATGACCCGGGACTGGTCCAGAAAGGAAGTTGTCTGGCTCAATCCTGCGCATGACGACGATGCACACGAGGAACCCGACAATAGAGCAGTAGCTGCGTGAAAAAAGTGACAACTATCTTGACAAACACCGGCCCGCTTGGGGTTGTAGGCGTTGGTGAGCGCTGGAAAATGCCATATTCCCTTGGAATATATAGGCTTAATCAGAAATATTGAAAAAGGTAACATATATGCTACTATATGGGTCATATGACAGAGGTTAGAGAGTACCTCGATGCACAAGGGCGCAGCCCTTATGCCAAATGGTTCGATCGCCTGAATGTAGCCGCTGCGGTCAAGGTGACGACAGCCGTCCATCGGATGGAGCAAGGTAACTTCTCTAACGTGAAAGGTGTCGGTGCCGGCGTCTATGAGTACCGGATTGATTTTGGTCCTGGCTATCGGATCTACTTTGGCAAGGACGGGGATCGGTTGGTGATATTGCTCGCAGGCGGCACCAAGAAGCGCCAGGATGCGGATATTGCCGCCGCAAAAGCGCACTGGCGTGACTACAAGCGCCGGAAACGGCAAGAGGTGACATGATGGCTCTGACGAAAGATTTTAAGGACACCATACAGGCACGCGCCCAAAGGGATCCGGCGTTTCGCAAGGCCCTGCTGCAAGAAGGGGTCGAATGCCTGCTCGCCGGTGATGTCGATACCGGCAAGGCGGTGCTGCGTGACTATATCAATGCGACGATCGGTTTCGAGGAACTCTCCCAAGTCTTCGATAAGTCTAGCAAGAGCCTCATGCGCATGTTCGGGCCAAAAGGGAACCCCCAGGCGAGCAACCTGTTCGCGGTGATCCAATACCTGCAGGAACAGGAGGGCATACACCTGGAAGTCAAAGCACGGAAGGTGGCCTAAGGTACTGTGTATCAGCGTTCAATCGGAAATTTTTTCGAGCATTTTGAAGGATTTTCTGAACATGGTATTTTTCATGGTATTATCATTTGGCAGGAATATAAGTCATTGAATATAAAAGATAAAAAAGGCTTATTTACAATAGAGTGGGGATCATTCTTCCTCGCCCCCCAGAGGGCTTCCAACTTTTTTCGCAGAACCAGCAGGGCCGTCGCCTCCGCCAATGCCTTCTCCTTTCGCTTGAGCTCTCGCTCCAGCTGTTTGATCCGTTTCTTCTCCTGCCGACTGGCCTGGTGCTGGCGCCTTTGTTGTTCCCCAAGGGCCTCTGCGCCCTGTACGCAGGCTGCACGCCAACGCTTTATCTGCTCAGGATACAGACCCTTGCTACGACAGTATTCGCTCAGCTCCGACTCGCTCAAGGGCGCCGTTTCAATAACGGCGGCAAACTTGGCCTCGGCTGACCAATCATCCGTCTGTTTGCCACTTCCCGGTACCGGCATGCCCTTCTCCTTCGCCTGCTTGCGTCAGTTGTATAGCGTCGGTTCCGAGATGCCTTCCTCTCTTGCCACATCCGCTACAGAGCGGTTGTTTGGCGGTAGCAGTTTCTTCAGCACGGATGCCTTACGTTCTTCTGAATAACGGGCCATTGGTTCCTCTTTTCCGCCCCC
>JAKRWE010000021.1 GCA_024712425.1 Chromatiales bacterium | reverse complement strand
CCAGCCGGTCCACCGTCTTCTGTGTCATCGCAATGGTCTCCTCTGTCACCACCCCTCCCGAAATCAAAAGGGGACATTTTAGAATTGGACAAAGGGGACATTACTGCTTTGGACTAACATTCCTTTTCTCACGCTTGAGTCCGCGGCCGTCCGCGCTTATCCTGAGCGGCCCTGACAGGCAGGAAGCCGGTCCCGTGATCCACCCCTGACGGAGGCGTAATGAGCGACGGCTTCGATCCCCTGATCCTGAACATCCTGTACGCCTGCATGGGCGGTCTTCTGACCCTGCTGTTCATGTGGCTGGGATGCAAGGTGTTCAGCCACATCGTCAATTTCTCTATCCCCGAGCAACTGTCCCAGGGCAACCAGGCCGTGGGCCTGATGATCATGGGCATGTTCATTGGCATCGGCACCGCCATGGGGCTGGTGATCGGGCTGGGTCTGAACTGACTACCTCATGCGCAGGTCTCTCTGGTGGGCACTGTTGCTGATACCGATGCTTGCCTGGGCCGGCAGCGCGGAAAAGCACGTCAAGCACAAGCATTGGACGAACGATTTCGACCGCCTCTTCCGCAAGTACACCAAGCACTATTTCGGTCCCCATATAGACTGGCACTGGTTCAAGGCGCAGGGGATCGCTGAATCCGGTCTCAACCCCAAGGCCAGGAGCCCGGTTGGCGCGGTCGGTATCATGCAGATCATGCCATCGACCTACCGGGACATACGCAAGAAAAACCCCATGCTGAAGAACATCGGCGAGCCACGATGGAACATTGCAGCGGCGATCTATTACGATCGCCAGCTGTATCGCAAGTGGCGCAAGAAAGGGGACCTGAACACCGGCGACCGCCTGCAGTTCACCTTCGGCAGCTACAACGCCGGCCATGGCCGCATGCTCAAGGCCTTCAGTCGTGCGCGCAAGAAGCTCGGCAAGGTCAAGCACTGGAAGCAGGTGGCGCCTTTTGCCCCTGGCGAGACGCGCGGTTATGTCGCGCGTATCAGCCGCCTGGTCGAGGCTGCTCCCTGACAGCACCCGCTTGTCGCGGGTGCCGGCGGTTCGGACCGATCAGTGCCAGCCGGGAACGGGGGGCGCCGGCGGCTGTCCGTATGGCGCGTAGCCGGGGTAGGCCGGCCGGGGAGGGGTCGGATAGACCGGTGCCGGCTGCGAATAAGCGGGCTGCGGGTAGGCAGGCTTCGGATAGGCGGGTGCTGCATAGGCCGGCATACGCGGAGGCATGGGTGCCTGTGGCTGCATGGCCTGGGGATAGGAAGGTGCCGTCGGCTGCCCTGCCTGCTGTTGCCCGGCCTGTTGCTGGCGTGCCTCGCGTCGTGCCATGAAATCATCGAAACGCTTGCGCATCTGTTCCCGGTAGCTGTTGACTGCCGGCGTGGCCGGTGTCGTGGCCTGTGTCGTCTCCTCGGCCCTGGCCTGCACGACCTCCTCGATGACCTGTTTCTGCTGTGCGACTAGTTTGTCCATGTCCGGCGTATCGGCCGCCGCAGGAGTGGCTTCCGATGCGGTTTGCTGCGATGCCTGGGTTTCCTGTGTGGCCGGTTTGGGCGCCGCGGGTGCGGGAGCTGCCGCGGCGACAGCTGCTGCGCTCTCGTCTTTCTGCGGAACCGGGGCGGCGCTCTGTGCTGTCCCGGCCGGGCGGAAGGTGCTGCCGGCGGTGGCGTGGCTGGCCCAGGGTGGGGTCTCCGGCATAGCGTAGCCATGCTGGCGCGCGCGCTCGCGCAACTCCGCATAGACGCGGTTACGGTATTCGTCGCGCGGGTCCCCCTGCAGGTTCCGCATGGCGGCGATGTGCTGGTCGATCTCGGCCTGGTCCATTATCCGGAAACCCTGGTCGGCATCTTCCGACGCCATCGAAAGTGGGCTCAGCAGGACGAGGCTGATGGTAAGGGCTGTGATCAGACGCATGCGGTAATCCCTCCGGCGTTTACAACTGTAATCGCCATTTTAACTCAGCCGAGCGAACGGCGCGCATAAGTCGCAAGCAACAGGATGGCCAGCGAGATAAGCCAGCCAAGTATGTAGATGGTCTTGGCGATCCGGGCCTTTCCTTCTCCGGCCAGGTACGCGGGCGGATGCCGCGCACATGGAACACGATCTTGCTGGACAGGTTGACGCAAACGATGTTGATTGCGAGCAGCAGCGCGGCGCCGGTGGCCAGGTCGCTGTGGCCGGCGCCCAGCATGATGCCGAGGGTGGCCGCGGGCGGGAGCAGTGCCACGGCGACCATGACCCCGACCAGTATGCTCGACACCCCGCTGGTCAGGGGCAGCGCGGCAGCGGCTCCGGAGGCCAGCGCCAGTGCCACCGAATCGAGCCCGGCATCGGTGCGTGCCAGCAGTTCCGCGCTGTCCATGCCGCCGACCCAGAACAGGCCCAGCAGGACCGACAGCAGCAGCGCCAGGCCGATGCCTGCAAGCAGGGTCCTGGTCGAGTCGCGAATGAGGTCGGGGTCGCCGAGGGTGGTGCCGAGGCTGAGGGCGAGATTGGGCGCCAGCAGCGGAGCGATCACCATGGCGCCGATCACCACCGCGACGTTGTCTTCCAGCAGGCCGATGCCGGCCACCACCGTGGACAGGAACACGAGCAACAGGTAGTCGGCATCCAGGCGCGCACCCTTGGCGACGTTTTCGTACAGCAGCTCACGCGCCGTGGGTGGTGCCTTGGGCGGTGTCTCCTGGTCCGGCTCCGGTGTCGGCAGCACCGCCTCGACCGGGAGCACCACGATGCGTGCATTGGGTTGTGTTCCCAGCACACCCTGTATGGCGTCCAGTGTCTTCTGCACCCGCTTGTCGTCCACCAGCATGCGCATGCTCTGCATGCCGTCCTCGTTTTCCATGCCGACACGGAAGTCCAGTGCCTTGAGTTTGTCGGCAATGGCCTTGAGGGTGTCCGCGCTGCCAGGACCTGCCACGATCTCGATATATTTCATCGTGCCGATCATGGGGTGGACACGGGCCTGCGTCAATCGGGGTAAAATGTCCGGGTCTGGACAATCGGAAACCATGAATGGCTGACAAGAACGAACAGCTGACCATTGCCGACCTCATGCAGCGCTGCGGGGTGGGCTTTGGCACCAGTGGCGCGCGCGGGCTCGCGCAATGCATGACCGGCCGGGTCTGTTATGCCTACACCACCGCCTTTCTCCAGTATCTCGAAAAGGCGGACGAGATCCATCCTGGGGACGAGGTGCTGGTAGGGGAGGATTATCGTCCCAGCACGCCACGCATCATGGCGGCCTGCGCGGGCGCGATCCGCGACATGGGGTATCTGCCGATCAATGGCGGCAATGTGCCGACGCCGGCGGTCGCCAATCTCGGCCTGCGCAAGGGCATCGCCAGCCTGATGGTGACCGGCAGCCATATCCCGGACGATCGTAACGGCATCAAGTTCAACAAGCCGGATGGCGAGATACTGAAGGCCGACGAGGCCGGCATACGCGAGCAGGTTGTCATCTTTCCCAAGGCGCTGTTCGATGAGCAGGGGATGGCGCTGGAGGCCTTCGATCTGCCGCCGGTCGACAGCTCTGCCGAACGCCGTTACGTCAGTCGCTACCTGGACTTTTTTTCGCCCGATTGCCTGAGCGGTTCGCGGGTCCTGCTGTACACCCACTCCTCTGTCGCGGCCGATGTGTTGCTGGCCATATTCGAAGGACTGGGGGCCGAGGTGATGCCGGTGGGACATTCCGACGTCTTCGTGCCGGTCGATACCGAGGCGGTACGCAGCGAGGATGTGGCACTGGCGCGTCAATGGGCGCAGGACGAGTCCCTCGACATCATCGTGTCGACCGACGGTGATGGCGACCGCCCCCTGGTGGGCGATGAGTGTGGCAACTGGATGCGGGGGGATGTTCTGGGGGTGCTCACGGCCCATTACCTGCATGCGGACGCCGTGGTGACTCCGGTCAGCAGCAACAGCGTACTCGAACGAAGCGCCTGGTTCGACCGTACCCTGCGCACACGTATCGGTTCCCCCTATGTGATTGCAGGCATGCAGCAACTGGTACAGGAAGGGGCCCATAATGTGGTGGGCTACGAGGCGAACGGTGGTTTTCTCACCGCCATGGATATCGAGCGCAAGGGGCGCACCCTGCCCGCACTGCCGACCCGCGACGCCGCGATCGTTGCCCTGTCGGTACTGATGCTGGCGCGCCGCCAGGGGCGCACGGTGTCCGAGCTGCTGGCCGACCTGCCGCAGCGATTTACCGCCAGTGACCGGCTCAAGGAATTTCCTCCGGCTGTCAGCCAGGCACGTATCAGCGAGTTGGCCGAAGGCGGTGTCGAGCAGGTCGAAGCGGTGTTCGAACACCTGGCGCTCGGCCCGGTGGACGGTCTGGACCAGACCGACGGGCTGCGTCTTACCTTCGCCAACGGCGAGGTGGTCCACCTGCGCGCGTCCGGCAATGCGCCGGAGCTGCGCTGTTACAACGAGGCGGGTTCGGCGGACAGGGCCAGCGAGCTGAACAGCGCCTGCATGGCGCTGCTGGAGAGCTGGCGCGCGCCAGAGTGAGCACTAACCGATATTTCCAGGAGCAAGCGATGCTGGACAGAAACGACAAACGCAATTTTATCCGCATGGATATCGAGTGTCCGGCGAGCTTCACGGTGGAGGGCGGGGATGGCAATGTCGGCGCCATCGTAAAGAACCTCAGCGGTGCTGGAGTGCTGATGTGGCTCGAACAGCCGGTCGAACCCGATACGGTGCTGTTCGTCGAGGTGCGCCCCCGAGCAGTATTACCCCGCCGATGAAGGCGCGAATGAAGGTGCTTCGCTGTAATCCGGTCGAGGAGGCGGAGGGGCAGTTTGCGGTGGCCTGCATGACGGTCCAGGTGATCGACTAGATGAGCGGCACCGAGGTCCTGCAACAGGTGACCGGGCTGATCGAAAGCGATCCGCACAGCGCGCCCGCGCTCACCCTGTACGCGCTGGCCAATACGCTCGAATTTCCGAGGGCGGGCTATTTGTTCAAGCTGGACAAGCTCAAGGATCTCGATACCGGACAGCGCCGGCTTGCCTATGAGCTGATCGAACTGATGATAGACGGTCGGGTCGGCAGTGACGAATGGACCCGGGCCAAGACGCAGATGGACGAACTGGTACGCCAGGGGTGAACCGGGATAACGTCATTTAACTCGGGTGAGGCACCCGCCTCATTATTCAGTGAGTTACGAACTTGGATAACGGGGCCCTGAGGGGGCGAGCAACGATGCGCTTGTTTTCGCGCTGAGCTGGTCTAAGCTCGTTACTGAACTGCATCCTGGATCTTCATGGTCGCTGTCCTGATGCAATACCGATCGGGAGCGTGGAATGAAGAGAAAAATGATCCTGGCTGCCGCGGCGGCCGTTCTGATGGGCCTGGCCCAGACGGCCCCGGCATCCTTCTGTCCATTCGGTAAGAGCAAGAAGGCGAGCAGGCCCCCATTGATGCGACCGGCCTATCCGGTCATGGTGTGGGCGCCGGTGCAGCCGGTGGCGGGCGCGGCCCCCTTGCTGCAGCCCGTCTACCTGGTGCCCGTGTACCGCATTCCGGCAAGGCCGATGCCGGCGCCGACGCGCTATTACGGCTACCGTTGATTTCCCTGCAGCAGGGGCAGGGAGCAGCCGCTCTTTACTTGGGAAGGCTCAGTCCTCGTTGCCGTGGTAGAGGCTGGGGTCCAGTTTCGGTGGCATCTGCAGGTGGAAGCCCTGCTCGCGCAGATTCTGCATAACGGTATCGACATCCTCACGCGCCAGCGGACGCCTGCGCTCCAAGGTCAGCTGCATTGCGAACCGGGGTGCACCGAAGTGGTCGAGCAGTTCCCGCGGGACACATTCGAAATCCTCCTCGGCGGCGAGGTAGAGATACATCTCGTCCTTGCGTGGGCTCTTGTATATCCAGCAGTCCAGGGCGTCTGACATGGTTTTGGCGGGACCCAAAAGCCGAGATTATAAGCGAAAGAAATCTCGACCCTGCGCCACACCCATATGCGAAGGCCTGCGCGTACAGGCAAAAGGCGCGCGCCTGCTCCGGGGTGGGAGGCCGCTCACAGGCGGGCGCGCAGGATTTCCTCCACCTCCTCGTCGCTTAGCCGGATCGGGTTGGTCTGCATGCTGCCCCCACGACAGTTGGGGATCACCCGCCCCAGGTCGTCTTCCGTCATGCCGAATTCGGACAGGCGGGGCAGTTGCAGTCGTGCCGTCCATTCCTCCAGCAGTTGGATCAGGCCGTCCTGGGCCTCTCCGGCGCTGCTGAACAGACGTCCGCTCAACAGGACCCCGGCCTCTGCGTATTTGTCCAGGGCGATGTTGCTCGGATCGCGCCGCCGCATCACCTCGATGTTGACCCGCGTGGCAGCGGCCAGCAGGGTGCCGCATACCACGCCGTGCGGGATCGGGAAGAAGGCGCCCAGTGGGGAGGCCAGTCCGTGCACCGAGCCGAGCCCGGCCTGCGCCAGGGCAATGCCCGAGGCCAGCGATGCCCAGGCCATGCGTGAGTGCCCTTCGGTGGCATCTTTGTTGCCGTGCCAGGCGTCCCAGAAGCCGTCACGGAAGGCCTGCATGCCTGAACTGGCCAGGGCGTCGGTGAAGGGGCTGGCGCGCAGCGACACCCAGGATTCCAGCAACTGGGTGAAGACATCCATGCCATTGGCGGCCAGCAGGCCCGGGCTGCAGGAGGCGAGCAGTTCGGGGTCGATCAGGGCGACCCGGGCCACCAGCTGTTCGTCGCGGAACGATTTCTTGAACCCGTCCGGTCCGCGCCGCGACAGGACCGCGTTCTTGGTCGCCTCGGAACCGGTGCCCGCGGTGGTGGGCACCGCGATGAAGGGCACGGCCGGTCCGGGATAGGGCAGGTTGCGGCCAACCCCTTCGAGGTGGTCCATGACCGAGGTGTCGGTGTGCAACAGGCCGGCGATGGCCTTGGCCGCATCCAGCATGCTGCCGCCACCGATACCCACGACCACCTCCGGCTCGTCCTCGCGGTGAGTCGAGACGGCCCGGTCGACCAGTTCCGGGGATGGCTCGTCGTCCACGATGGCGTGCTGCCAGCTGATGTGCCGCTGGTGCAGGGCCTTGCCCAGGCGGAACCATGCGGGCGTGGACTGAAAGGAATGGGCGCCGGTGACCAGCAGGGCCCGCCTGCCATAGCGCTCAATGATCTCGGGCAGTCGCCCGATACTGCCGGGCGCGAAGTCTATCGCCGGCAGTCGGGCAACATGGAATTCCGGGTTGAAGTGCAGCATGGTTCGGATCCTCCGGGGAGGAGCCGATGATACCGGGTGGGGGTGTCAGACGCTAAGCTTCAGGCCGCCCTCTTCCTTGACGCCGGCATCCAGACGCACCTTGAGTGCCAGGTTGTTGCGCGAGTCGGCGTGATTGAGCGCCTCCTCCAGGGTGATGACGCCATCCTTGTACAGGTTGTACAGCGACTGGTCGAAAGTGACCATACCCTGCTCGTTACCCTGTTTCATGGCCTCCTTGACCTCGTGGATCTTGCCCTTCTGGATCAGCTCCGAGATATAGCTGGTCAGCAACAGGACCTCCACCGCGGCGCGACGCCCGCCGTCCACGGTCGGTATCAGGCGCTGCGAGATCACCGCCTTCAGGTTCAGCGACAGGTCGCTGTAGATCTGTCGGTGGGCGGTGTCGGGGAAGAAGTTGATGATCCGGTCCAGTGCCTGGTTGGCGTTGTTGGCGTGCAGGGTGGACAGGCACAGATGGCCGGTCTCCGCGTAGGCGAGGGCGTGCTGCATGGTGGCGGCATCCCGGATCTCGCCGATCAGGATGACATCAGGGGCCTCGCGCAGAGCGTTCTTCAGGGCGTGTTCGTAGTCCAGTGAGTCGAGCCCGATCTCGCGCTGGTTGACCAGCGATTTCTTGTGCTTGTGCATGAACTCGATCGGGTCCTCGATGGTGAGGATATGGCCGGTCGCGTTGCGGTTGCGGTTGCGGTGGTCGATCATCGAGGCCAGGGTGGTCGATTTGCCGGAGCCGGTCGAGCCGACCACCAGCACCAGGCCACGTTTCTGCATGATGATGTCCTTGAACAGCGGCGGCAGGTTCAGGTCTTCGAGACTGGGGATCTCGCCCTTGATGTAACGGATGACCATGGCCACGTCACCCCGCTGGCGGAACACGTTGACCCGGAAGCGCCCGAGACCGTGCACCGAGATCGCCAGGTTGCACTCCATGGTGCCCCCGAACTCGCGCGTCTGTTCATCATTCATGATGGAAAACGCGAGTTGGGAAACATCCGCGGTGGTCAGAGCGTTCTCGCCTATGGGCGGCATCTTGCCCTCGGCCTTGAGTTGTGCCGGTGTGCCGGTGCTGAAGAACAGGTCGGAGCCGTTACGCTGTACCATGAGCTTCAGATAAGGGGATATTTCCATGAGTGGACTCCTTTGTTGTGCGGCTTTCATGGATGTCGGCCGGTACAGGAAAAAATTGAGGGAAAAATCGCATGAATGAAGCACTCAGGGTGAGCGGTCTGTGGCGTTATCCGGTCAAGTCCCTGCGCGGGCAGGCCTGTGAGCGGCTGGTGATCGGGGAGCGCGGGCCGGCGTACGATCGCCAGTGGATGCTGGTCGATATGGATGGCCGCTTTCTGAGTCAGCGCCAGTTGCCGCAAATGGCGTTGATCGAGGCCGAGCTTGATGGGAACGCGCTTACGCTGCGGGCGCCAGGCAGGCCGGCGCTGACCATCTCGGCAGCCGGTGGCGGGGCGCGCCTGCCGGTCGATATCTGGTCGGACCATTGCGAGGGTGAACGGGTGGATGAGGTGGCGGATGCCTGGCTGGGCGAGTTTCTGAATCTCGATTGCCGGCTGGTGCGTTTCCCCGATGACCGGATGCGGCAGGTCGATACCCGCTATGCACGCACCGGAGACCAGGTCGGTTTTGCCGATGGATTCCCGTTGTTGTTGATCAGCCAGGCCTCCCTGGATGCACTCAACGAGCGATTGAGCGAGCCGGTCGACATGCGCCGTTTCCGTCCCAACCTGGTGATTGCCGGCTCAGAACCGCACGCCGAGGACAGCTGGCGGCGTGTGCGGATCGGGGCGCTGGAACTCGAGGTGGTGAAGCCCTGTTCCCGCTGTCCTATCCCCGGCATCGATCCGGACACTGCCGGGAAATCCCCGGAGGTGTTGCAGGTGCTCGCCGGCTACCGGCGTGGCGAGGACAACAAGGTGTACTTCGGGCAGAACGTCCTGCACCGTGGATGCGGCGAACTGCGCCTGGGGCAGCCGGTCGAGGTGCTGGAATGAATCCGGATCAGAACCGGCCGCAGGCGCTGGTCCGGCGCTGGGTCGAACAACTGGTGGTTGGCGAGGGGCTTTGCCCGTTTGCCGCCGGCCCGATACGGGAGGGGCGGGTCCGTATCACGGCGCTCGAGGCCGCTGACGGGCAGGCCGTGATGCGCGAATTCCTGGCGGAAGTGGAGCACTTGTTGGCGGTGGATGCGTCCGTCGTCGAAACCACGCTCATGGTGGTGCCGAATGCCCTCGGGGATTTCGATGATTACCTCGATGTGTTGGCCCGGCTGGAAGAGGCCCTGCAGGCACTCGGCCTGGAGGATGCGCTGCAGCTGGCCAGTTTTCACCCGGACTACCGTTTCGAGGGCGAGCCGGCGGAATCACCGGGAAACTATACCAACCGCTCCCCGTACCCGGTGTTTCACCTGATACGCCAGTCCTCGATCAGCAGGGCGCTGCAGGGCTGGGACAACCCGGAAGAGATCCCCGAGCGCAACAAGCGCCGCATGCAGGAACTCGGTATCGAGTACCTGAAACGGATCAGTGCCGGATCACGAGGTCGGAATTGACGTCCAGGTCGCCATTGCGCGTGAGGATGGCGTAGCTCTCATCCAGGCGGCGGGTGACGATGACCGTGGTTTCCTGGAACAGCGGGTGGCCTACGAAGGCCAGTTCCCAGCCGAAGCTCTCGATCTGTCTCAGGGCCATTCGCTGCTCCATGGTGAGCAGTGTATCCACATCCTGTGGTATGGCCGGCCCACCCCGGCGGCGTTCGTGCGCTGGTTGTTGTTGAGCTGTCATGGTGTAACGTCTCCCTGTTACGTTTGCGTGGGTACAAGTCTAGCCGAGTTGAAGGACGGAGGGCGCGAACTGGAGATTTGGATTCCTGATGCAGAAGGAAAAGGCTTGTTGGGGCTTGTGGCCCCTGGGCCCGGCTTACATGGCAGAATGCGCCCTGGTTCGACCGGACCCTGCTGGTGTCGATGGCCGGACTGGTGCACGTGATCCCGTAGGCGAGGAGGGGGCTTCCGCCACTTTTCAGTGGGGGCTGTCCGGATTCCGCAGCGGCAGTGTCACCCCAAGTGCCTGCAACTGACGTGCCGTACGTGGGTCGCCACTGGCTATCCAGTGGGCATGCAGGCGAAGGGTTTCCTCATGGTTCATGCGGGACCGCCGGGAACCCGCTGCTGCGATCAGTTCCAGCATATGCGCAAAACTGCCGGTCAGTCCCCGGTAGATATGGCGGTTGCTGGCAGCGCGTTCGGACAGGTAGTCATAGGCAGCGCTGCCCATGCCCACAAAATAATCGCGCCGGATGCCGCGGCGGGCATAGCGTTCCGGGAAGAAGGCCCCCAGGAACAGGGCCAGATCGCCCAGGCGCTGCAGCAGCGGGCAACGCTCGCGGTGGTTGCTGGTTGCCTGGGCGTCGCCGTACAGCAGGGCCAGCGGTCGCTGCGGCTAAAGCGGTTGAGCAGTTCGCCGAGGTACCACAGTGTGTCCTCGTGGGGTGGTGGTCGCAGGCGCCGTGCATGGCGCGCCAGGCGGCGCCGAAAATAGTCGGGAAGGGATTTTTCGGGTCGTATGCCGGCCTTTGACGACATGGCGCATCCGTTCTCCTCGCTACTCAATCCAGTACCTTGGTTTAGATATAGCACATGCCCCGGATTTTCCTGCGGGAAAATCCGGGTTTTAATTCCTGCGTCCCCCTTGAAATCGGTTTTGGCCGCCCCCATCAGCGCGCATGTCAGGTGCGAGTACCTGATATTCCATTACGTTGTTGAATTGTTTCTTTGCTTATTGAGGAGTGATGAGGCAATGGCTATTCGTCCGTTACATGATCGCGTCGTGGTGCGGCGCATCGATGCAGAAACGACCTCCGCCGGAGGCATCATTATCCCCGACAACGCCCAGGAGAAGCCCATTCAGGGCGAAGTGGTGGCGGTCGGCGACGGCGCGCTGCTCGACAACGGCGAACGCCGTCCGCTGGACCTGAAGGTCGGCGACCGGGTGCTGTTCGGCAAGTACAGCGGCACCGAGGTCAAGCTCGGTGACGAGGAGCTGCTGGTGATGCGCGAAGAAGACATCATAGCAGTGATCGAGGATGCAGAGAAGGAGGTGAAGGCAGCATGAGTGCAAAGATCGTCAAGTTTCACGAGGAAGCGCGCGAGCGCATGCTCCACGGGGTCAACACCCTGGCCGACGCGGTCAAGGTGACCCTGGGGCCCAAGGGCCGCAACGTGGTGCTGGAGAAGTCCTTCGGCGCGCCGCACATCACCAAGGATGGGGTCTCGGTGGCCAAGGAGATCGAACTCAAGGACAAGTTCGAGAACATGGGCGCACAGATGGTCAAGGAGGTCGCCTCCAAGACGGCCGACGTGGCCGGTGATGGCACCACCACCACCGCCGTGCTGGCCCAGGCCATGATCCGCGAGGGCCACAAGGCCATCGCCGCCGGCATGAACCCCATGGACCTCAAGCGGGGTATCGACGCCGCGGTCAAGGCGGCCGTCGACGAACTCAAGGACATCGCCAAGCCCTGTGACGACAGCAACGCCATCCGCCAGGTGGCCACCGTGTCCGCCAACTGGAACGAGGACGTGGGCCAGATCCTGGCCGAGGCCATGGACAAGGTGGGTCGCGACGGCGTGATCACGGTCGAGGAGGGCAAGTCGCTGGAGAACGAACTCGACGTGGTCGAGGGCATGCAGTTCGACTGCGGCTACCTGTCGCCCTACTTCGTCAACAACCAGGAGAAGATGCAGGTCGAACTGGAGAACCCCTACGTGCTCCTGCACGACAAGAAGATCTCAAACATCCGCGACCTGCTGCCGGTGCTCGAGGCCGCGGCCAAGGCCGGTCGCCCGCTGTTGATCATCGCCGAAGACATCGAGGGTGAGGCCCTGGCCACCCTGGTGGTCAACAACCTGCGCGGTACCCTCAAGGCCGCCGCGGTCAAGGCGCCCGGCTTCGGTGACCGGCGCAAGGCCATGCTGCAGGACATCGCCATCCTCACCGGTGGCACCGTGATCTCCGAGGAGGTCGGTCTGAGCCTGGAGAAGGCCACCCTCGAGGAACTCGGCGAGGCCAAGCGCGTGGTCATCGGCAAGGAGAACACCACCATCGTCGATGGCGCCGGCAGCAAGGACGAGATCGAGGCGCGGGTCGAGCAGATCCGCACCCAGATCGAGGAGACCACCTCGGACTACGACCGCGAGAAGCTGTAGGAACGCGTGGCCAAGCTGGCCGGCGGCGTGGCGGTTATCAAGGTCGGCGCGGCCACCGAGGTCGAGATGAAGGAGAAGAAGGACCTGGTGGACGATGCCCTGCACGCCACCCGCGCTGCGGTGGAGGAGGGCGTCGTTCCCGGCGGCGGCGTGAGCCTGGTGCGGGTGGCCGGCGCGCTCGCGGACAAGGGTGTGCAGACCGCCAACAGCGACCAGGAGACCGGGGTGCAGATCGCCCTGCGGGCCATGGAGGAGCCGCTGCGCCAGATCGTCTCCAACGCCGGTGGCGAGGCCAGCGTGGTGGTCCAGGCGGTGCGTGACAAGGAAGGCGCCTGGGGCTACAACGCCCAGACCGAGGAATACGGTGACATGCTCGAGATGGGCATCATCGACCCGGCCAAGGTGACCCGTTCCGCGCTGCAGAACGCAGCCTCCATCGCCGGCCTGATGCTGACAACCGCGGCCATGGTGGCGGAGGAGCCCAAGGAGGAGAAACTGCCTGCGGCACCCGGCATGGATGCAGGGATGGACTTCTGAGGCCACTGCAATCCGCTCCCCTCCCTCCTCTTCTGCGGAGGGAGGGGCGGGAGAAAGCAGTCTGCCCCGGCCTTGTGCCGGGGTTTTTGTCGGGCGACAGCGGCTGCGTCTCCGGCCGGTCTGGTGTAGGGTTGCCCATGTTTCCCTTTTTCATGGAGTCTTCCCATGCCTGTCCGCCGTTTCCACCCTGTCTTACTGCTCGTGATGCTGCTGCTATCCGGTTGTGCCGGGCTGGTGCCCGGTGAGTCGGTGCGCGTGAGCGTGGCTGGCCTGGAACCGCTACAGGATGAAGGTCTTGAGGCCCGGTTTGCAGTCAAGCTGCGGATCCAGAACCCCAATGACAGGGCGGTCAGCTTCGACGGTATCTCGGTCGAACTGGAACTTGCGGACAAGGATTTTGGCAGCGGGGTCAGCGATTACAGTGGCACCACCCCCCGCTTTGGCGAGACCGTGGTAAGCGTACCAATGACCGTGCCGTTCACCGCCATGGTGCGTCAGCTCTTTGGACTGGCGGCGGCAGGGGACAATGTCGGCCCTGTGAGTTACCGCTTGCGCGGCCGCCTCGGTGGTATCGGGCTGGGCGGTATCCGTTTCGACAAGCGCGGCAAGATCGATCTGCAGCCCGAACGGCGCAGTCGTTGATGGGCATGCCGGCGGTGCGGGCTGTCTTTGGGACGAACGGCCGGTGTGCAACGCTTGATTTTTGTTCCATTCGGTCCAATGCTGGGAGCATGATCCGGTTTGTTTGCCTATCGTTGCTTCTTTTTCTCGCGCTACAGGTAACCGCCATGGCCTTCGAGATATCCTCTCCCGCCTTTTCGCAGGGCGGCAGCATTCCCGTACAGTACACTTGTGATGGCGACGACTTGTCGCCGCCGCTGCAGTGGAGTGGTGTGCCGGCAGGCACGCGCAGCCTCGCCCTGATCGTGGACGACCCCGATGCGCCCGACCCGGCCGCACCCCGGATGACCTGGGTGCATTGGGTGCTCTACAGCCTGCCGCCGGACGGTTCCGGGCTGCCCGAATCGGTCGCTCCGGTCGATCTCCCGTCCGGCACGCAACAGGGCGTCAACGACTGGAAGCGTACCGGTTATGGCGGCCCCTGCCCGCCGATCGGCCGTCACCGCTATTTCTTCAAGCTGTACGCCCTCGACGGGGTGTTGCCCGCGGACGGTCCGCTGACCAAGGCCCAGCTGCTGCAGGCCATGCAGGGGCACGTGCTCGACGAGGCTGAGCTGATGGGAAGCTACCAGCGCCCCTGAGCCAGCCTCATTCCTCGCCCCGGACCTTTCCGCGCATCCGTTTGTGTTGCGAGCGCCGTTTCTTGGCCTCGATGCGGCGTTCCTTTGCAGCACGCGTGGGTCGGGTGGGGACGCGCTTCTTCTGCACCTGGCCGACCCGGCGGATCAGCTCGGCCAGACGCTGCAAGGCGTCCTCGCGGTTGCGTTCCCGGGTGCGAAAGCGCTGCGCCTTGATCGTTATCACGCCGTCACGGGACAGGCGCGAGTCGCGCAGCGCCAGCAGACGCTGCTTGTAGAACGCCGGCAGTGACGAGTTGTGTATATCGAAACGCAGGTGGATGGCGCTCGATACCTTGTTGACGTTCTGTCCGCCGGCCCCCTGCGCACGGATGCCTGTAAGCTCGATCTCGTGGTCCGGTATGGTCACGCGTTGGGAGATCTGCAGCGGCATCAGTCAGGCCTGCGTGCTATCAGCTGGACCACGGCGCCGGTCCCGGTATGCCCCCGGCCCTCGATGACCTCGCGTTCGAGTTCCTGCAGGTGCAGTATCTCCAGACCGGCCAGTTCATTGCGCAGGACCGCCTCGCTCATCATCAGTTCGGCCACCGGCGGCCCACCGGTTCCGTGCTGCAGCTGTCGTGGCGTATAGGCCTCGAGCAGCAATATGCCCCCAGGTCGAAGCGCCGCTGGAATCGCAGCATGCACGCGTTGGCGCAGGGGCGGGGGCAGGTGTGCAAAGATGGATACGATCCCCGACCAGCGTGCCTCTCCCAGGTCAAAGTCCGCCAGGTCGGCATGGACACACTCGATGGCGACACCGCGCTCCGCGCACAGCCGTTCCGTCTTGGCGATCCCTGCAGATGATGCATCCACCGCGGTCACCGCGTGACCAAGTTGCGCCAGGTGCGCGGCATTGCGTCCTTCCCCCTCGGCCAGGCACAGTACCGGGCCGGCCGGAATCCGCCCGGCGTTTTTCGCCAGGAAGTCGTTCGGCCGGGTGCCGTAGAAATAGTCGTCATCGCCGTAGCGCTGGTCCCACATGTCATGCCTCCCCGGTCATCGTTTCCTGTGCGGTTTCCAGCCTGTCGGCGGCACGCAGCCATTCGAGTTCGGCATCCTCGAGGCGTCGGTCCACTTCGGCCTTGCGGCTTAGCAGTTCGTTGAGCGCCTGCTTGTTTTCCGGATCATAGATGCCGTTGTCCGTCAGGCGGGCCTCGATGCCTTTTTGCTCGGCCTGCAGTGCGTCGAGCTTCCCTTCGGCCCGCGCCAGCGCTTTTTTCAGGGGCTGTAACTGCCTGCGCTGCTCGGCCCCGCGGCGCTTGCGCGCCTTGCGGTCCTCTGTCGGGGGCTTTTGCGCGGCGGGACTGTCGTCGCCGGCCCTGGCGTGGTGTGCCAGCCAGTTGGGGTAGTGGTCGAGGTCGTCGTCGAAGGCGGTGATCCGGCCGTTGGCCACCAGTTCCAGGCGGTCGCAGCAGGTGCGCAGCAGGTGACGGTCGTGCGAGACGATCACCATGGCCCCCTCGAAGTCCTGCAGCGCGGTGGCCAGCGCCTGGCGCATCTCCAGGTCGAGGTGGTTGGTCGGTTCGTCGAGCAGCAGCAGGTTCGGACGCTGGTACACCAGCAGGGCCAGTACCAGGCGTGATTTCTCCCCCCCGGAAAACGGTGCGACCTTCTCCAGCGCCTTGTCGCCGACAAAGCCGAAGCCGCCGAGGAAGTCGCGTGCGGCCTGTTCGCCGAGTTCGCGGTCGAGTTGCTGCAGGTGCTCGACCGGGCTGTGTTCGGGGTGCAGTTGTTCGAGCTGGTGTTGCGCGAAGTAGCCGATGGCCAGATCCTGCGCGCTGACCCGCTCGCCCGTCACCGGCCCGAGTTCCCCGGCCAGCAGCTTGATCAGGGTGGACTTGCCGGCGCCGTTGGGGCCGAGCAGGCCGATGCGGTCTCCGGGGGTGAGCACCAGGCTGGCGTGTTCGAGAACGACGGTCTCGCCGTAGCCCGCGCGGCAGTCCTCCAGGCGCAGCAGGGGATGCGGGTTCTTCAGCGGCGTACGGAAACTGAAATGGAAGGGCGAGTCGACATGCGCGGGCGCGATGCGCTCCATGCGCTCCAGTGCCTTGAGCCGGCTCTGCGCCTGGCGCGTCTTGGCGTCCTTGGCGCGGAAGCGCTCCACGAAGCGATGCATGTGGGCGATCTCGCGTTGCTGCTTCTCGTAGGCGGCCTGCTGGTTGGCCAGTTGTTCTGCACGGATGCGTTCGAAGGCCGAGTAGTTACCGGCATAGAGCGTGGCGCGCTGTTGTTCCAGGTGCAGGATGTGGTCACACACGCTGTCGAGGAAGTCGCGGTCGTGCGAGATCAGCAGCAGGGTGCCGCGATAGTCCCGGAGCCAGCCTTCCAGCCAGATCACCGCATCCAGGTCGAGGTGATTGGTGGGTTCGTCGAGCAGCAGCAGGTCGGAGCGGCACATCAGAGCCCTGGCCAGGTTCAGGCGCATGCGCCAGCCGCCCGAGAAATCGGCCAGGGGGCGTTGTTCATCGCCGCTGCGGAAGCCCAGTCCCGACATCAGCCGGGCCGCGCGGGCGCGGGCCTGGTAACCGCCGATGTGTTCCAGTTCGCTGTGCAGATGGGCGATGCGCTCGCCATCGTCCCCCGCCTCCGCGCGCGCAAGCCCGGCCTCGAGACGTCGCAGTTCAGCGTCCCCGTCGAGCACATACTCGATGGCCGGCTGGTCGCTGGCGGGGATCTCCTGGGCGAGGTGGGCGATGACCCAGTCGCGTGGCAGGGCGATGTCGCCGGCGTCCGCGCCCAACTTGCCCAGTATCAAGGCGAACAGGCTGGATTTTCCGGTACCGTTGGCCCCGCTTACGCCGACCTTGTACCCGGGGTGCACCTGGAAGGAGGCGTTTTCGACGAGCAGACGGGGGCCGCGGCGCAGTGAGACATGGTCGAATTGCAGCATGGCGCGGATTGTAGCCGGGAAGGCGTGGCGGATTCATGCAAAAGTGACCGACAGGCATGAGGTGGTGGTTATCACTATGTTCGGTCGGATGTGGAAAAGTAGAACTACTGACAGGAGAGGAGGGCAGGATGAAAAGGGCACCGGCATTGCGTGGGCTGAGCAACGAGCATCACCGTGCGCTGGTCTTCGCCAGGCGGGCCAGGCGGGCCGGTAGCGAGGGCCAGCCTTCCGTCGCCGAGGTCTGGTGCGAGGCGGAGCGGCTGTTCGAGGACGAACTCGAACGTCACTTCGACGATGAGGAGATACATATCGGACGGCCCCTGGAGGCGCGTTACGGTCCACACCCGCTGGTGCAGCAGTTGTATGACGAGCATCGGGTGCTGCGCAGCTTCTTCGAGCCGGGGGCCGGACGCTCGCGCGAGGACCTGCACCGGTTTGCGGAACGGCTGATCGCACATGTGCGCTTCGAGGAGCGGGAGCTGTTTGAGGCGGCGCAACGGTTGCTCGATTCCGGGGACCTGGCGGGCCTGGAGAGGGCTCATCGATAAACCGCAAAGGGTGAAGGTGCTGGATTTTGCATGGGAAACCCTTGGCGATCTTCGCGTGCCTTGCGGTGCACCAGGGAATATGCCCGCCCGCGTCGCATGGCCCTTGGGTATGTCCTGTCCGGGTGGTGTGCAGTGGATGGCTCAGCGCTGGCAGCGCGGGCACCAGGCGCTGGTGCGTTGCCCGATCCGGCGGGCCTTGATGATGCTGCCGCAGGCAGGGCAGGTCTGGCCCTCGCGTCCGTAGACCAGCAGTTCCTGTTGGAAATAGCCGGGTCGGCCGTCCTCGTGCTGGAAGTCACGCAGGGTGGTGCCGCCCTGCTCGATGGCCCGCGCCAGTACCTGTTTGACCCGTTCCACCAGCAGAGCGATGCGCGCCCTGGCGATCCGGTTGCAGGGCCGCGCCGGGTGGATGCCGGCAAGGAACAGGCTCTCGGTGGCGTAGATGTTTCCAACCCCCACCACAACGGTCCCATCCATCAGCAATTGCTTGATCGGTATCCTTCTGCGACGCGCCTGGGTGTAGAGGTGGTCGGTGTCGAACGCATCGGACAAGGGTTCGGGCCCCAGGCGTGCGATCAAGGCGTGTTCGGCCACCGGCGTGTCGGTCCACAGTACCGCGCCGAAGCGGCGCGGGTCGCGCAGGCGCAGGCGCAGGCACTGTTCGCCGAACTGCAGATCGACGTGGTCGTGCCGGTCGGGCGCTGTGTCCACCGGCAGTATGCGCAGGCTGCCGGACATGCCCAGGTGCAGGATCAGGGTGTCGCTGTCGAAGCCGATCAGGAGGTACTTGGCGCGTCGCTCCACCGTCCGCACGGTGTGACCGACAAGATGCCCGGGTGGGGGGCCGGCCAGCGCAGTTTCGGCTGGCGCACGATCACGCCGGATACGCGGCGGTCGCCGATGTGCGGCGCGATACCCTGCCGGGCGGTTTCGACCTCGGGCAGCTCGGGCATCAGGGCACCTCGCGGAAATGGCTCGCGGGCAGGCCGCTGATACCGAACCACAGCTCGTCGACCAGGTGGATGCGCTTGCCAACCCGTACATAGCGCTGGCCGGGCGGGGTGCTGGGGCCGCCGAAGTCTATTTCCAGATGGTCGAAGAGCAGCCTCCTGGCCGGCTTGTCGAGACCGGCCTGGGCGAGCAGCTCCTCCGATACCGGCCAGCTGCGGTAGCTGTGGGTGCGCAGCAGGGCCAGCAGTTGCCCCACCCGCCTGCTGCGTGCGCGTGTGATCCCGGGATGGGTGATCATCCAGCCATTGGCGTCCCGCAACAGATCGAGCCGGAGCTCATCTCCACGCAGCAGGCGGATCTCGTGCACTGTGCCGGGGTCGAGTCGGGTCAGCGGGCTTGTCGCAGGGCGGGCAAGCCGGTTTGTGCCGTAGATCAGCATGCCGGTCGCGGCCAGCAACAGGATCATCCGGTCGATGGCATACAGTCGCGTGCTCATCCCCGCCTCCGCCGGCGCTGTATCCAGAGCCCGAGGCCAGCCAGGGCCAGGGGGCCGAGCAACAGGTGGGACAGCGCCAGGCTGGCGCCGGTGGCCGTGGACCAGTCGATGCGTGTGTCGTCCGCTGCGCTGGCGGCGCTGAGCCTGTTGTCGGTCAACCAGTTGATCAGGCCCAGCAGCAGGGCGCGGTTGCCTGCGCGTCCGAACAGGGTGTTGCGTGCGAGATCGCTGTCGCCCAGCACGGCGGCGCGGGCCCCCTGGCGTTGCAGCAGAAGGGCCAGCGCGTGCGGGCCGCTGCGCCCCCCGCAGCGCTTGCCGCTCTACCTTGCCCTGCAGCGGGCCGGTTTCGTTCCATGCATGGGCCCCGCTGTCGATGCGCTCTGCGATCTTCCAGGTGTCGGCCGGTGGCGGGAGCAGCGCGTGCGCGCCGTCCATCACGCCGGCAGTGCCGGTTTTGTCCGCCAGCGTGGGGGGGATAGCAATCGCCTGCTGCAACGGGGTCAGGCCGCTCCGGCGCACCGGCGACACCAGGGTGCCAGGCAGGGTGGCAATGCCGGTAAGGGCCTGCAGGCTGTGCTGCGCCTGGCCCTCGTGCAGCCACAGCAGCAGCGCCGGCGGGTAGTCCCGTTGCGGCGCTGCGACCAGGATCAGTGCGGCATTGTCCGGGATCGGTGCGTCCGGCCCCAGCCGCACCACGCGGTAACCGTATTCATCCAGTGCCGTCACCCAGGCATCGAGGCCCTGTGGGCTGTTGTCCAGCGGCGCCTCGCCGTGGCCGCTGAGGGCCACGATCCAGGGTTCGCCATGGCGGGCCAGTCGCCGGAAGGCGCGCAACAGGCTGGGATAGTCCAGCCGGGTCACCCGCTGTGAGCGGCCCATGGCCTCGATGCGCAGCTCGCCGTTGTGCTCGACGCCCAGTTGGCGTGCCAGCTGGGGCTGGCGTTGCGGATCCAGCCAGCGCAGTTCCATCGCCGGGTAGTGTGCCTGCAGTGGGCGGATCAGTTTTTCGATGCGGGCGCGCAGCAGCGGAAACGCGGGGGCCCAGGCGCTGACGGTCACCGGCCCCCGCAGGGCGCCGAGTGTCTCCAGGAGAGCGCGGGGCAGGGGGTCACTGCGGTACAGGGTATACCTGTGCGCCTGGCTGAGCGAGGCGAGGCCGGCCGTGCAGGCGAACAGCAGGATGCCGGCCAGCACTTCGCGCAGGCCCTGCCAGGGCGGCTTCTCCCGTTCGCACAGCAGGGCGGCCAGGGACAGCAGCAGGGCGCCGAGCGTGAGTGACACGAAGTAGACCAGATCGTCGCTGAGCAGGCTGCCGGCGAGCAGATGTGCCAGGTGCGAGGCCAGGGCAAGCCAGTGCGCCGCGCTGTCGGTGTCGAAGAAGCTGTCGCCCAGCCACAGAAAGCCGAGCGCCGCGATGCTGGCGGCGAAGGCGCCTGCCGGCTGGCGCGTGAGGGTCGAGAAGAGCAGGCTGACGGCCGAGGCCAGTCCGCTCAGCAATAGCAGCCCGAGCAGGGCGACGGCCAGGCGTGGCCAGTCCAGCTGCATGCCCAGCGCCAGGCTGGCGAGCATGCCCAGGATGCCGGCGGCGATCAGCGCGCCGGGCAGGAGGATGCCCAGCCATTTGCCGAGCAGCAGTTGCGGCAGCGAGAGCGGGGTTGCGAGCAGCAGCGGCAGGCGCCCGCTGCGCCGTTCGCCGGCAATCGCGGACATGCCCAGCAGGGGGATGCCGATGAGCAGCAGCATGGCCAGGGTGTTGAGGGTCGGGGCGATCAGGAGATCGTTTACGCCGAGATTGGAGCCGCTGGCGGTCAGCTGCGGCAGGATCGCCTGGTAGACCTGCAACTGGGCGAACAGCAGCCAGGCGCAGATCAGCCAGGTGGCCGCGGTGAGCAGCCACCATGTCGGGGTGAGCAGGCGCAGCCGCAACTCGTGTCGCAACAGCTGCCCGATCACGTTGTCTCTCCGGTGCTGAGGGCGCGGAAGCGGGCCAGCAGATCGGATGCTTCGGGCTGCCAGGACTGCAGTCCCCAGCCCTGGCAGGCGACCCGTTCGGCCAGGGTCTCAGGGGCCTGTGCTTCCAGTTCGATCAGCAGCGATCCGTGTTTGCGTGACACGATGCCCGCGATCCCCTCCATGGCGAGCAGTTGTGCGTCGTCCGGCGGTCGCTGCAGGCGCAGCTGTACCAGGCGCCGTCCGGATGCAAGCGGCCCGTCGGCCACGATGCGCCCCCTGTCGATCAGCAGGACCCGTGTGCACAGCTGTTCGATGTCCGGCAGCAGGTGACTGGCGATCAGCACCGTCCGCCGGGGGGCCTCGCGCTGGATCAGTTCCCGCAGCTGTTCCGCCTGCAGCGGGTCCAGTCCGGCGGTGGGTTCATCCAGAAGCAGGATCGGTGGATCGTGGGCCAGGGTGCAGGCCAGTCCCAGGCGCATGCGTTCTCCGCCGGACAGCCGGTGTGCCAGGCGCGTCCGCAGCGCCTCGAGCGAGAAGCGCTGCAGTACCGTGTCGATGGTGCTGTGCCCGTGCAGGCCGGCGAAGAAGGCGAGGTTCTCCTGTACCGTCAGGTCGGGATACAGCGGCGGCTGTTGCGGCAGCCAGCCGATACGGCGGTGCAGCGCAGGCCGGCTGCGGGCATCCTCGCCATCGATCAGCGGCCGGCCACGCATGCCGGGCAGGGCGCTGGCCAGCGCCATCAGGATGGTCGACTTGCCCGCCCTGTTGACGCCCAGCAGGCCGGTGGTCCGGCCGGGTTCCAGTGCCAGTGAGAAGGCGGGCAGGCGCGGCGGCAGGGTGAGGTCGATAGCTTGCAGGGCGGGTTTCATGACACAGCGATGATATATCATCGTGCCCATGATCTGGCTTGGCGTGGATACCGGCGGCACCTTTACCGATTTCGTCTGTTTCGACGCGAAGACGGGCGTGCGGGTGCACAAGGTGCTGTCGACGCCGCACGCGCCGGAGGAGGCCATTCTGCAGGGTATCTGCGAGCTGGGGCTGTCCCTGGATCGACTGCGCGTGGTGCATGGCTCCACGGTCGCGACCAACGCAGCCCTGGAGGGTAAGGGCGTGCGCACGGTATTCGTCACCAACCGGGGCTTTGCGGACCTGCTCAGCATCGGTAGGCAGGCCCGGGGGGGCTGTACGAACTACGTCCTGAGAAGCGCCCGCCACCGGTGCCGCCCGAATTGTGTCTGGAGGCCGGTGGTCGCATCGACGCCACGGGTGAGGTGATCGAGCCGCTCACGGCGGCCGACATCGGGGAACTGGCAGCGCGCCTGCAGGCGCTGTCACCGCAGGCGGTGGCCATCAACCTGTTGTTTTCCTATCTGCGACCCGAACTGGAACAGCGATTGCGCGGGGCGGTGCCGGATGGCTGTTTCTGTTCGCTCTCTTCCGAGGTGCTGCCGGAGGTGCGTGAATACGAGCGTGGCATGGCGACCTGGCTCAATGCCTGGCTGGGCCCGCTGGTCGAGGGTTATCTGCGACGCCTGGGCGATCAGCTGCCCGGGGTGCCGCTGTCGGTCATGCAGAGCGCCGGCGAGACAGTGGCTGCATCGCAGGCGGCGGGGCAGGCGGTGCGCATGCTGCTGTCGGGACCGGCCGGCGGACTGGTGGGCGCGCAGGCGGTGGCTGCACAGGCCGGTTTCGATCGCCTGCTGAGCTTCGATATGGGAGGGACCTCGACCGACGTGGCGCTGATCGAGGGCGAACTGCAGCTGACCACTGAAGGGCATATCAGCGACTACCCGGTGGCGGTGCCGATGATGGACATGCACACCATCGGCGCGGGCGGCGGGTCCATCGCCTGGCTGGACGAAGGGGGGTATGCTGCAGGTCGGGCCGGCGTCCGCCGGTGCCGATCCCGGACCGGCCTGCTACGGGCGGGGCGGCACCCGCCCGACGGTGACCGATGCGAACCTGCTGCTCGGGCGCCTGCAGTCGTCGGCCTTCCTGGGGGGGCGGGATGACACTGGGCGAGGCCGCCGCAGAACGGGCCATGAGCTCTATTGCAGGGGCACTGCGGACCGATGTGCTGGGGGCCGCGCGTGCGGTCGTCGATATCGCCAATGCGCGCATGGCGCGGGCCCTGCGCGCCATATCGATCAAGCGCGGCGTGGACACGCGTGAACACCTGCTGGTCTCCTTCGGTGGCGCGGGTGGCCTGCACGTCTGCGAACTGGCGGAGGAACTGGGCATGCGGCGTGCCATGGTGCCGGTGCAGGGAGGCGCCCTTTCCGCGCTCGGCATGCTGGCGGCGCAACCCGGCCGGCAGTTGTCACGCACCCTCATGCTCGGCCTCGATGACGAGACCGGGGTGGCCCGCCGCGTGCGGACGGAACTGGATCGCCTGCGGCAGCAGGCGGCCGCGGCGCTCGCCACTGGAGGCATCCGGCTGGCGGCGTGCAAGCAGCGGGTATCGGTGGACCTGCGTTACCGGGGGCAGTCCTATACCCTGAACCTGCCCTGGCAGGATCCGGCCGCAACCGTCGAGGCCTTTCACCGGCGTCATGCACGGCGTTACGGTCATCGGCTGGATCAGGCGGTGGAACTGGTCACGCTGCGGCTGGGGGTGCGGGCGCCCGGGACAGGCTTTGCATTGCCCGATTGGCAGCCACAGGAGGCGGATGCGCTGGTGGGCCACCCCGGCCTGCCGGGCGTGGGGCGGGTGCCTCTGTACCGTCGCGAGGGGATGCCTGCCGGTTTCAGGATCGAAGGGCCTGCTCTCATTGCAGAGCAGGTCGCGACCACCTGGCTTGCGCCTGCGTGGCAGGCGACCATGGACAGCACGGGAAACCTGTTACTCGAGCGAACGCAGAATGCCGAAGGCCGCCTCGCCGCTCTCCAGGAACAGGTCGAGTAGCTGCTCCTCCTCTGCCGTATCCTGCGGAACCAGGCGTCCGGTCTCCAACTCTATGGCCTGCTCGAGCAGCGCCCCGTAGTCCCCGCTCCGTTGTCCAATGCCCTGTTTGACGGACTCCGGCAGGGGCAGCTCTTTCAGGGCCTCTTCCATCGGCATCGCCAGGATGCCGTCCAGGATGGAGAGCAGGCCCACGGTATAGGCGGTATCCGGCCTGCCCAGGTTACGCATCTTAGACAGTCGCTCGCACAGGCTGGCCCGCAACAGGCCGATATTGATCAGCTCGCGCGGGTGCTCACTGGATCCGGCCATGGCGAACAGGGTGGCCCAGGCACGAATACGTTCCA
>JAKRWE010000219.1 GCA_024712425.1 Chromatiales bacterium | reverse complement strand
TGGAAGACCGATACAAGCTTCGATCCTGAACGCTTCTACACGGTCGCTGGTCAGGCAAACTCATAAGCTGATTGCATCACAATCTGTCAGGCACGGCTTGACTTGAAACAGAGTATCTACACTCGACCCATCCATCGTCCGGTCAAGACCGGAACAATCGAGTGTACTGGGTCTCGTGCAGGCTGCTGGCCAACGCCAGCATGGGTGAGGAGGCACCAACCTGTTCATCCTCGAGCTCCAGGCCCTGCTGCACCGCTGCCGGCAGCTGTTCCGCCAGCGCCAGCTGCACCCGCTGACCATCCGTCTGCCCCAACGGCACCAGCTTGATCGCGGCCGCCACCATGTTCTCCAGCCAACTCCAGGCCAGGCCCAGCGCCGCATCGGCCAGGGAAATCCGCCAGTTCACTGCGGCCAGCGCATAGGGCGCTGTCTGGCAGATACCCAACAAATCGGTCCATTCCGCTGCCCGAGGCACGTCGAGGTCCCTCAGCAGGCGCGTCAGCGCGGCAGCGCGCTGCTGTTCCTCCAGGCGCAGCTCGCGGGTCTCGCGGGCCGCCAGCAGGTATTGCCCCCATTGCCGCAATGCGTCGGCATCCGCATCCACACAGGCGCCATACAGGCGCGCCAGCAGGTGCGCATCGTCGGTCCTGGCCACCGATACCGATTCAGCCGCTGCCTGAACCCGGATCACGCTGCCGTCCTCGGCCCGCAGCAGGTCGCCGCCGCGCAGAATGGGACCGCGGTCCAGGAACAGGCCGGCATCGCGCCCGTCGTCCAGGCTCACACGCAGGCGTCCCAGCACCCGCTGTTCCAGTGGCAGCGTGAGCGTGGCCACCGGTTCACCGACATCGATGCGTTGGGTTATGCGCAGCATGTCAGAACAGGAAATAGCGCTGCGCCATCGGCAGCTCGGCCGCCGGCTCGCAGGTCAGCAGTTCGCCGTCCGCACGCACCTGGTAGGTCTGTGCATCCACCTCGATGGTCGGCTGATAGTCGTTCAGACGCATGTCGTCCTTGCTCACGCTGCGGCAGTCGCGCACCACCCCGAGCAGGGATTTCAGTCCCAGCTGCTGATGGATACCCCCTCGTGGCCGGCCTGCGACAGGAAGGTCATACGGGTACTGGCGCGTGCACCGCCCAGGGCGCCGAACATGTAACGGTAGTGCACCGGCTGCGGGGTCGGGATGGATGCATTCGGGTCCCCCATGGGGGCCGCGACGATCATCCCGCCTTTGATGATCAGACTCGGCTTGGTACCGAAAAAGGCCGGTTTCCACAGCACCAGGTCGGCCAGCTTGCCGACCTCCACCGAGCCCACCTCATGGCTGATGCCGTGGGCAATGGCCGGGTTGATGGTGTACTTGGCGACATAGCGCCGGGCCCGCAGGTTGTCATGCTGTGCCGAATCACCGTCGAGACTGCCGCGCTGTACCTTCATCTTGTGCGCGGTCTGCCAGGTACGGATGATCACCTCGCCCACCCGGCCCATGGCCTGCGAGTCCGAGGCGATCATGGAGAAGGCGCCCAGGTCGTGCAGGATATCCTCGGCGGCAATGGTCTCGCGACGGATGCGCGACTCGGCAAAGGCCACGTCCTCGGCAATCGACAGCGACAGATGATGGCACACCATCAGCATGTCGAGGTGCTCGTCCACGGTGTTGACCGTGTAGGGACGGGTCGGGTTGGTCGACGACGGCAGCACGTGTTTGTAACCGGCCGCCTTGATGATGTCCGGCGCGTGGCCGCCACCTGCGCCCTCGGTATGGTAGGTGTGAATGGTGCGTCCCTTCATCGCGTCCAGGGTGTGTTCGACGAAGCTGGACTCGTTGAGCGTATCGGTGTGGATCGCCACCTGCACATCGTATTCCTCGGCCACCCCCAGGCAGGTATCGATGGCGGACGGCGTGGTGCCCCAGTCCTCGTGCAGCTTGAGGCCGATGGCGCCGGCGCGCACCTGCTCGGCCAGCGGCTCCGGCTGCGAGGCATTGCCCTTGCCCAGAAAGCCCAGATTGATTGGCAGCGCCTCGGCCGCCTCGAGCATGCGATGGATGTTCCAGGGTCCTGGGGTGCAGGTGGTGGCATTGGTGCCGGTAGCCGGTCCGGTACCCCCGCCGAGCATAGTGGTCACGCCCGACATCAGCGCCTCCTCCACCTGTTGCGGGCAGATGAAATGGATGTGCGAATCGATGCCCCCAGCGGTCAGGATCTGACCCTCGCCCGCGATCGCCTCGGTACCCGGGCCGACCACGATATCCACCCCGGGCTGCACATCCGGGTTGCCCGCCTTGCCGATCGCGGCGATACGCCCGTCCTTGATCCCCACGTCCGCCTTGATCACGCCCCACCAGTCCAGGATCAGGGCATTGGTGATGACCACGTCGGCCGCACAGGCCTGGCCCTGGCCCATGCCGTCGCGGATCACCTTGCCGCCGCCGAACTTCACCTCGTCGCCGTAGACCGTCCGATCCTCCTCGACCTGGATGAACAGTTCGGTATCGGCCAAGCGCACCCGGTCACCGGTGGTCGGACCATACATCTCCGCATAGGCCTGTCTAGTGATCGTCACCATCGTGCTAACCCCCTCGCAAATTATTATTCACCACAAAGGGCGCGAAGAGCACAAAGCCTTGATGCCTTGTTGAGTGGACTGATGCCAACAGCGGTCGCCTGATCGCGGAACTGCCGGATGCGCCCACAAAAAACCTTCGTGTTCTTTGTGTCCTTTGTGGTTACAAATCAATCCAAACTACCCATGACCTTGCCATTGAACCCGAACACCCGGCGATCACCGGCATAGGCCACCAGCTCCACCTCGCGGGTCTGCCCCGGCTCGAAACGCACCGCGGTGCCGGCGGCGATGTTCAGGCGAAAGCCCCTCGCCTGCTCCCTGTCGAACGCCAGGGCCGGGTTGGTCTCGTAGAAGTGATAGTGGGAACCCACCTGTATCGGCCGGTCGCCGGTATTGGCCACGCTCAGGGTCACGGTCTCGCGGCCCGCATTCAATTCGATCCCGCCCTCGGCGGCGATCACCTCACCTGGAATCATCATGTTTCTCCCGGCATCCTCTAAGCCAATTGTCTTTTACCGCCAAGAACGCAAAGAGCGCGAAGTGTTGCCAAATCACATAGCTTTTTCGGCTCTTCCCCTGATCGAGTGGGTAGTTTAGCGTAGGGGAGCATGAGAGACGTTGATCTATACACCCAGATACTGGGTATCCAGGCACCTTGGCAGGTCACCGATGTGGAGGTGG
>JAKRWE010000218.1 GCA_024712425.1 Chromatiales bacterium | reverse complement strand
CCGGCTGATCCACCATTCACACATCTTCATGCTGGGAGGTGAGAGCTATCGACTGAAGCACAAACGCGAGAGCTGATTTTTTGTCGCCCCGGGCGGGTCAATTTTATTGGCCGAAAGGGGGGGCAAAATTATTGGCCATTGACAGGTTCATTGCCTAACATGCCTCACAGGAGGTATGAGCAATGACTGAACAGACAATCAAGGTGTGGGGCCCGTTGGTCCGATTCTTCCACTGGACCCTCGTGGCGGCATTCTTCGTCGCTTATCTCACGGAAGACGATGTACTTTCCCTGCATGTCTGGGCCGGCTACTGGATCGGAGGGTTGATCGTATTCCGCCTTCTGTGGGGCCTGGTGGGCCCACGGTATGCCCGTTTTTCCGATTTTGTGCAACGCCCGGGCGTGGTCCTGCACTACCTGAAGGACGAGTTGCTTGGCAGGGCCAGGCGATACATCGGGCACAACCCGGCGGGTGGCGCTATGGTCGTTGTACTTCTCGCCTCTTTGGGTCTGACTGTCTTGGCCGGCCTGGTGCTTCTGGGTAGCGGGGAATGTGCCGGACCGCTTGCCGGCTGGTTGTGCGGTGGCGGAAAAGCCCTTGCGGAGTCCTTCGAGGATATCCATGAATTCTTTGCAAATTTCACGCTGTTGCTCGTTGGGCTGCATGTGCTGGGCGTGTTGGTGGCAGGGCGCCTGCATGGTGAAAACCTCGTAGCCGCCATGTGGCATGGGCGAAAGCGTGCGGGAAGCTGATGAAGGAGAGGATGATGTCATTACGAATGATAGCGGTAATCGCCCGTTCCCTGGCGGGGGAGGCCCCTTTGCGCTTTACCGGGACACGCTATTTCCGCTACAAGCATGCTGAAATATCGGCTGGATTGGTAAGGGCTGCCTATTTCGGCGAACGTGACCGCCGATTCCGGGGAACGTGACCGACTCGCTCACCGGTCCCTCACTGGAGTGGGTTTTCTACTCCGGCCGGTCACGATCGGTCAAGTCGGCGGCCAGTTTGCGCATCGACTCACCCCGCAGGTTGAGGCGGTGCGCACCGTGCAGCAGGCGGTCGAGGATGGCATCTGCCAGGGTCGCCTCGCCGATGTAGTCGTGCCAGTGCTCGGTGGGTAGCTGGCTAGCCCGGATATTTCATCCGCTTCTCGCTTTTCCGGGCGGTCAGTGGATGGAAGATGTGGTGCCTCGAACGGGACGTGGAAAGGCTCGTGAAGGGCTATTTTCTAGGCTGCAGGCACACCTTTCCCTTACCCCCATTGTTTGTCAACGTGCCGGGGCGGCACTGTTAGTCCAAAGCAGTAATGTCCCCTTTGTCCAATTCTAAAATGTCCCCTTTTGATTTCGGGAGGGGTGGTGACAGAGGAGACCATTGCGATGACACAGAAGACGGTGGACCGGCTGGGGTGGTTCAGCGGGTTGTCGACCGGCAGTTGCGGCAGAAAGAGGCGGCACGGCAGTTGGACTTGAGCGTGCGGCAGATCAAGCGCCTGGTGGTCCGATACCGGGCCGAGGGAGCGGCTGGACTGGTTTCCCGCCACCGGGGCAGGCGCCCCAACAACCAGATCGCCGATGCGCTCCGGCAGGAGATCCTCGACAAAGCATCCACGCCACCGTCGAGAAGGCCAAGACCATCCAACTCAACCGCAGGGCCCACAGGCCTGCACCGGACCATCCCTGGAGATGAGGCGCCCCCTCGTCCCCTCATGACCCCGGACTCACCAAGGGGACATTTCAGCTTGGGAGAAAAGGGGACATTTTAGAATTGGGTTGACATCGCTGTTCCGTACGTTGAAGTACTGCCCACGCTGGCCATCCGAAGGCCTTGAATCACTGGAGGCGGCCCGCAAATGGGTGGGGCAGTTCGTGGATTGGTACAACCATGAGCATCGCCACAGCCAGATACGGTTCGTCATCCCAGCGCAGCGGCACCGGGGAGAGGACAGCACCATTCTGGCATGCCGGAAGCAGGTCTATGAGCAAGCAAAAGCCGCCAATCCAGCCCGGTGGTCAGGCCAGACTCGGAATTGGGATCCCGTTGGGTCGGTCGCATTGAATCCGGAACGTAACAACGAAGAAAAGTGTCGCGCCGCATGATCGAAAAGGCGACATCTATCTTGACAAATACCGTGGTCAATGCCCTGTACGAGTACCGCTCGGTGATCATCACCACCAACAAGGACTTCACCGCCTGGGGCGAGTTCTTCGCCGACGACAACGTGGCCGTGCCCATCGTGGACCGGCTGATCCACCATTCACACATCTTCATGCTGGGAGGTGAGAGCTATCGACTGAAGCACAAACGCGAGAGCTGATTTTTTGTCGCCCCGGGCGGGTCAATTTTATTGGCCGAAAGGGGGGTCAAAATTATTGGCCATTGACAGGTTCATTGCCTAACATGCCTCACAGGAGGTATGAGCAATGACTGAACAGACAATCAAGGTGTGGGGCCCGTTGGTCCGATTCTTCCACTGGACCCTCGTGGCGGCATTCTTCGTCGCTTATCTCACGGAAGACGATGTACTTTCCCTGCATGTCTGGGCCGGCTACTGGATCGGAGGGTTGATCGTATTCCGCCTTCTGTGGGGCCTGGTGGGCCCACGGTATGCCCGTTTTTCCGATTTTGTGCAACGCCCGGGCGTGGTCCTGCACTACCTGAAGGACGAGTTGCTTGGCAGGGCCAGGCGATACATCGGGCACAACCCGGCGGGTGGCGCTATGGTCGTTGTACTTCTCGCCTCTTTGGGTCTGACTGTCTTGGCCGGCCTGGTGCTTCTGGGTAGCGGGGAATGTGCCGGACCGCTTGCCGGCTGGTTGTGCGGTGGCGGAAAAGCCCTTGCGGAGTCCTTCGAGGATATCCATGAATTCTTTGCAAATTTCACGCTGTTGCTCGTGGGCCTGCATGTGCTGGGCGTGTTGGTGGCAGGGCGCCTGCATGGTGAAAACCTCGTAGCCGCCATGTGGCATGGGCGAAAGCGTGCGGGAAGCTGATGAAGGAGAGGATGATGTCATTACGAATGATAGCGGTAATCGCCCGTTCCCTGGCGGGGGAGGCCCCTTTGCGCTTTACCGGGACACGCTATTTCCGCTACAAGCATGCTGAAATATCGGCTGGATTGGTAAGGGCTGCCTATTTCGGCGAACGTGACCGCCGATTCCGGGGAACGTGACCGACTCGCTCACCGGTCCCTCACTGGAGTGGGTTTTCTACTCCGGCCGGTCACGATCGGTCAAGTCGGCGGCCAGTT
>JAKRWE010000217.1 GCA_024712425.1 Chromatiales bacterium | reverse complement strand
GGGTCAGCATTTTCCAGTGCATTGGGCCTCTTGGGTCAACTCAACTCGCAACAATGGCCGTCGATCCCCTCCGTCTGGTGAAAACAGGGCAGAATCGGCACGGTTTTCAACAGCCTGCTAGTATGGCGTTCATCCGACTGGCATACCAGACACCCAGATGCCGACACTGCTGGTCGTTACGCTGTTCAATATCGGACTGATCACCTTCGCCGTGGCGATCCACTACGAGTTTCTGTTCCAGGCATCCAGGATCATCCCGCACCTGAGCACCCACCACAGGCCCCGGGTACTGATGGGCATTTTCATCGCCCTGGTCGCCCACTCGGTCGAGATCTGGCTGTTCGGCCTCGGCTACTACTTCGAACACCACAGCCAGACGCTCGGCAAGCTGCAGGGCAACTTCGACGGCTCGCTGCTGGACGCCGCCTACTTCTCCTTCACCACCTTCACCACGCTGGGCTTCGGGGACATCGAACCCACCAGTGTGATGCGCTACACCGTGGGCATGGAGGCCCTGACCGGCCTGGTGCTGATCACCTGGTCGGCCTCCTTCCTGTTCGTGGAGATGCAACGCTACTGGGACGACCACTGAAGGGTCACGAAGGTATGCGGTATGGTGTTGCGCTCATCGCAAACGCCCTCCACGCGCTCGATCTCGCGCCATTCGCCCGGATCGAATACGGGAAAGAAAGCATCGCCCTCCGGTTCGATATGCACCTCGGTCAGGTACATGCGCGAGGCCTGCGGAAGGGCGTGGGCGTACAGCTCGGCGCCACCGACCAGCATCAGCTCGTCGACCCCGGCAAACGCCGCTATCGCCTGTTCCAGCGAATGCACCACCACGCCGCCTTCGGCCCGGTAATCCGGGTTGCGGGTCACGATCACATGGGTACGATCCGGTAGCAGGCCCGGCAGGGACTCCCAGGTCTTGCGTCCCATCACGATGGGCTTGCCCAGGGTCAGACGCTTGAAATGCTGCAGATCCGCAGGCAGGCGCCACGGCAGGCGGTTGCGGATGCCAATGACCCGGTTATCGGCCATGGCGGCAATGAGGGAGAGATTGGGCACCACCGGGGACATGCCCAGGATTCTAACCCAATGTCCATCAGGTGAAGACTTGTATCAAACCCGACAGGGTCGACGACCCTGCCGGGTGACGCTTTCGGCCATCTCAGGCGGCGATATCGTCTTCGTCGTCATCGGCCTCGATCAACATCTCCATGATGACCTCGGCCTCTTCGGGACACTCCTCGACCAGGCTGGTGAGATCGTCCCATTCCGCCTGGAGTAACTGCTCTTCCTGCTTCATGTTTTCACCGTTCATCGTACTGCTCCTGGTTTGGGGGTTGGGTGTGCCTTACATATTAGTACTTACTTAATTTTTTATATAGGTAAATACAAAAGTATTGACCCAGATCAAACCGCCACCTGCCCTTTTATATGGGGGTGGTGCCGGTAATCGAGCAGTTCGAAATCATCGAAATCGAATGCGAACAGATCCTGTATGGCCGGGTTCAGGCGCATGCGCGGCAGGGGATAGGGCTCGCGCGTGAGCTGCAGCTCGATCTGATCCCGGTGATTGCTGTAGATATGGGCATCGCCGAGCGTATGCACGAAGTCTCCCGGTTGCAGACCGCAGACCTGCACCATCATTAGGGTGAGCAGGGCATAGCTGGCGATATTGAACGGGACCCCCAGGAAGATGTCCGCGCTGCGCTGGTAGAGCTGGCAGGACAGCCGCCCCTCGCTCACGTAGAACTGGAAGAAGGCATGGCAGGGTGCCAACGCCATCCGCCCCTGTGCCACATTGGCCTGCGGCGAAATGCGCTCGTCCGGCAGGTCGGCGGGGTTCCATGCCGAGACGATGATGCGGCGCGAGTCGGGCGTATCCCGGATCTGTTCGATGACCTGGGCAATCTGGTCAATCCGGCGACCGTCCGGTGCAGGCCAGCTGCGCCACTGGTAGCCGTACACCGGACCCAGTTCACCGTCCTCGTCCGCCCACTCGTCCCAGATACTGACCCCGTGCTCCTTGAGGTAGCCGGTATTGGTCTCACCGCGCAGGAACCAGAGCAGCTCGTAGGCCACCGACTTGAAATGGATCCGCTTGGTCGTGACCAGCGGGAAGCCTTCGTTGAGATCGAAGCGCATCTGGTAGCCGAACACCGAGTGGGTTCCGGTGCCGGTACGGTCCCCCTTGAATGCACCCTGGTCACGCACGTGACGCAGCAGGTCGAGATACTGTTTCATGAAGTCGTCCTTCCCTCTCTTGCACGTCCCAGAAGAAACAGGCCGAGCAGGACCATGGGCAGCGACAGCAGCTGCCCCATGGTCAACCAGCCAAACGCCAGGTAGCCCAGTTGCGAATCGGGCATGCGCACGAATTCGATCAGAAAACGGAAACTGCCGTAAGCGAGCAGGAACAGACCGGATACCGCACCGGTCACGCGCGGCCGCGCAGAGTAGGTCCACAACAGACCGAACAGGACCAGCCCCTCCAGCCAGGCCTCGTACAATTGGTTCGGGTGCAACGGCGGGGTCAGTTCGGTGGCCGGGGTCAGGCCCAGCTTGTTCAGGCACAGGTCCGGGTGCGCCGCACAGGGCACCCGCATGCCCCAGGGCAATGACGTCGGTGCACCCCACAGCTCGCCGTTGATGAAGTTGCCGATACGGCCGGTCAACAGGCCGACCGGCACCAGTGGGGCGATGAAATCGGTGACCCGCAGAAACGCCAGGTGCTGGCGGCGGGCAAACAGGAGCATGGCGACCAGCACCCCCAGCAGGCCGCCATGGAACGACATGCCGCCCTCCCAGATCCGTGCCAGGACCAGCGGGTCATGCAGCCATCCGCTGAAATCGTAGAACAGGATATAGCCGACGCGCCCGCCCAGGATCACGCCCAACGCGCCATAGAAGATCAGGTCATCCAGTTGCTGCTGGCTGACCGGCGAGTCCTCCCGCGCGGCCCGCCACCGTCCCAGCCACCAGGCGCCACCAAACCCCAGCAGGTACATCAGCCCGTACCAGCGCAGGGCCAGTGGGCCGATATGGACAATGACGGGGTCGAACTCGGGATAAAGCATGGCTGCGCAGTGTATGACAGGGCTCACACAAAAACCATGGACACCCCCATTCCTGTTAGTCCAAAGCAGTAATGTCCCCTTTGTCCAATTCTAAAATGTCCCCTTTTGATTTCGGGAGGGGTGGTGACAGAGGAGACCATTGCGATGACACAGAAGACGGTGGACCGGCTGGG
>JAKRWE010000216.1 GCA_024712425.1 Chromatiales bacterium | reverse complement strand
TCGATGGGCTCTCGGCTCTGGTGCGTCAGAAGCTGGCCGAGGATCCGACCAGTGGCCAGTTGTTCGTGTTCATCAACCGCAAGCGCACCCAGCTGAAGGTGCTCTACTTCGAGCAGGGCGGGTACTGTCTGTGGAGCAAGCGCCTGGAGGCGGGGCGCTTCCACTTCAACGCCTCAGGCGGTGACAAGCAGGCGCTGAGCTGGACTGATCTGAAGCTGATCGTCGAGGGCATCGACTTGGCGTCGGTGCGCCGCTTCAAGCGCTATCGACGTGGTCATCAGAGGGCTGAAACAGTATAATTCCTCGCATGCAAGTGACGGATTGCACAGCAAAAAACGCCGCCTCCACCGAGGCCGATGCCGCTGCTGTGATCCAGGCCCTTCAGGCCGAAGTCGCCAGCCTCAAAGAACAACTCGACTGGTTCAAGCGTCAGCTGTTCGGACGCAAGTCCGAGAAGCGCATCATCGAGCATCCGGATCAGCTCGACCTGAGCGCCCTGCTGGGCGATACCCCACCACCGACCGAGCCGGAGCCCACCGAAGAGATCACCTACCGCCGTCGCACCTGTACCGCCAACATCAGCGTCTCAAGGATGCCGGGATCACCCTGAGCCGGTCCACCCTGACCCACTAGTACCCAGCGGGCCATCGAACTGCTGGGTCCCATCGTCGATACCCAGTGGCAGCACATCCTGCAGAGCAAGGTGTTGGCCATGGACGACAAATTCGCCGGGAGCGAATTTGGACCGCGTCAGCGGGCCCCGCAGGGGCGAGTCTCAGGGATGAGACGAGCAAACCCGATAAAGGCGGGGAGAAAGAAGAAGGGCCAGATGCAATCGGCCTGGTACTGGCCGATCTATGGCGAAGACGATGAGCTCTGCTTCACTTGGTCAAGCAGTCGCGGCAGCGCGCATATCGAGCAACAGCTCGCCGGCTTCGAGGGCGTGTTGCTCAGCGATGGCTATGCGGCCTATGACCGCTATGCCCGGAACAAGCCACAGATCACCCAGGCCCAGTGCTGGGCGCATACCCGGCGCTACTTCGAGCGGGCACACAAGAGCGATCCAGCAGCCCAAGAGGCCCTGACCCTGATCGGCGGTCTCTACCGGGTGGAACAACAGATCCGGGAGAAAGACCTCGAAGGCCAGGCCAAGCTGGACTACCGCAGCCGCCATGCCCTGCCGATCGCAGACGCCTTCTTCGCCTGGTGCCACCAACAGCGCCAGCGGATGGACCTGGTCAACACCGATCCGCTGGCCAAGGCCCTGGTGTATGCCGACAACCACCAGGCCCAGCTGAAGGTCTGTCTCGGTGACCCGGATGTGCCGATCGACACCAACCACCTGGAGCGAGCCCTGCGGGTGATCCCCATGGGACGCAAGAACTGGCTGTTCTGCTGGAGCGAGGTCGGTGCGAAGCACGTGGGCATCATCCAGAGCCTGCTGACCACCTGCCGGCTCCACAATGTCGATCCCTACACCTACCTGGTCGATGTGTTGCAACGGGTAGCCCTGCATCCAGCCAGAGACGTCATCGAACTGACGCCGCGCGTCTGGAAGGAGCGCTTCGCCGACAACCCCCTGCGCTCGGACCTCGAGCATGCCCATTGATATCGACGGCCTGAGCTTCGAGGAGCTGCTGGAGCTCAACCAGCGGGTGGTGGCGCGCCTGAAGATGCTCGAATCGATGCAGACGCACATCGAGATGATGCGCTTCAACCCGGGCCAGCGGGTCAGCTTCGAGCACGGCGGCGGTCGCCTGATGGGCACCCTGGTCAAATACAACCGCAAGACTGTCACCGTGGTCACCGACAATGGCCAGCGATGGGTAAGCGTTCAAACCACACCGTTCTTCCCGAGTAGCCACTCACGCCATAACCTGCCCCTGCATTCACTGACAGGAGCAGGTTATGAACAAGCGACGCAGCAAGAACGAGTGGCAACGACTGATCGACGAGCAGGCGACCAGCGACCTGACCCAGAAGGCCTTCTGCGCACAAGCCGGTATATCGGTAGCAACCTTCGGGTATTGGAAGCGCAAGCTCCGTGATGAGGGTGCGTTCCGTCCCGATAAGCCAGTGGGTCTGCAGGGCGTGACACTGGACGACTGGATCGAACTCTCGGCTCCGGCAACGGAGCCAGCGCCCGGGTGGCACATCGAACTCGATCTCGGCAATGGGCTCTGCCTGCGCCTGCACCGGGGATAGCCATGCTGTTGCCCGAGTCCGGTGTCCGGCTGTGGCTGTATACGCCACCGACGGACATGCGCAAGTCCTTCGATGGGCTCTCGGCTCTGGTGCGTCAGAAGCTGGCCGAGGATCCGACCAGTGGCCAGTTGTTCGTGTTCATCAACCGCAAGCGCACCCAGCTGAAGGTGCTCTACTTCGAGCAGGGCGGGTACTGTCTGTGGAGCAAGCGCCTGGAGGCGGGGCGCTTCCACTTCAACGCCTCAGGCGGTGACAAGCAGGCGCTGAGCTGGACTGATCTGAAGCTGATCATCGAGGGTATCGACTTGGCGTCGGTGCGCCGCTTCAAGCGCTATCGACGTGGTCATCAGAGGGCTGAAACAGTATAATTCCTCGCATGCAAGTGACGGATTGCACAGCAAAAAACGCCGCCTCCACCGAGGCCGATGCCGCTGCTGTGATCCAGGCCCTTCAGGCCGAAGTCGCCAGCCTCAAAGAACAACTCGACTGGTTCAAGCGCCAGCTGTTCGGGCGCAAGTCCGAGAAGCGGATCATCGAGCATCCGGATCAGCTCGACCTGAGCGCCCTGCTGGGCGATACCCCACCACCGACCGAGCCGGAGCCCACCGAAGAGATCACCTACCGCCGTCGCACCTGTACCGCCAACATCAGCGTCTCAAGGATGCCGGGATCACCCTGAGCCGGTCCACCCTGACCCACTAGTACCCAGCGGGCCATCGAACTGCTGGGTCCCATCGTCGATACCCAGTGGCAGCACATCCTGCAGAGCAAGGTGTTGGCCATGGACGACAAATTCGCCGGGAGCGAATTTGGACCGCGTCAGCGGGCCCCGCAGGGGCGAGTCTCAGGGATGAGACGAGCAAACCCGATAAAGGCGGGGAGAAAGAAGAAGGGCCAGATGCAATCGGCCTGGTACTGGCCGATCTATGGAGAAGACGACGAGATCTGCTTCACCTGGTCGAGCAGCCGTGGCAGCGCACACATCGAAGAACAGCTTGCCGGCTTCGAGGGCGTGCTGCTCAGCGACGGCTATGCGGCCTATGACCGGTACGCAAAGAACAAGCCACAGATCACCCAGGCCCAATGCTGGGCGCATACCCGGCGCTACTTCGAGCGGGCACACAAGAGCGATCCGGCAGCCCAAGAGGCCCTGACCCTGATCGGCGGTCTCTACCGGGTGGAACAACAGATCCGGGANCAGATGCAATCGGCCTGGTACTGGCCGATCTATGGCGAAGACGATGAGCTCTGCTTCACTTGGTCAAGCAGTCGCGGCAGCGCGCATATCGAGCAACAGCTCGCCGGCTTCGAGGGCGTGTTACTCAGCGATGGCTATGCGGCCTATGACCGCTATGCCCGGAACAAGCCACAGATCACCCAGGCCCAGTGCTGGGCGCATACCCGGCGCTACTTCGAGCGGGCGCACAAGAGCGATCCAGCAGCCCAAGAGGCCCTGACCCTGATCGGTGGACTCTACCGGGTGGAACAACAGATCCGGGAAAAGGGGCTCGAAGGCCAGGCCAAGCTGGACTACCGCAGCCACCATGCCCTGCCGATCGCAGACGCCTTCTTCGCCTGGTGCCACCAACAGCGCCAGCGGATGGACCTGGTCAACACCGACCCCCTGGCCAAGGCCCTGGTGTATGCCGACAACCACCAGGAACAGCTCAAGGTCTATCTCGGTGATCCGGAGGTGCCGATCGACACCAACCACCTGGAGCGGGCCCTGCGGGTGATCCCGATGGGACGGAAGAACTGGTTGTTCTGCTGGAGCGAAGTCGGGGCGAAGCACGTGGGCATCATCCAGAGCCTGCTGACCACCTGCCGGCTCCACAATGTCGATCCCTACACCTACCTGGTCGATGTGTTGCAACGGGTAGCCCTGCATCCAGCCAGAGACGTCATCGAACTGACGCCGCGCGTCTGGAAGGAACGCTTCGCCGACAACCCCCTGCGCTCGGACCTCGAGCATGCCCATTGATATCGACGGCCTGAGCTTCGAGGAGCTGCTGGAGCTCAATCAGCGCGTGGTGGCGCGGTTGAAGATGCTCGAATCGATGCAGACGCACATCGAGATGATGCGCTTCAACCCGGGCTAGCGGGTCAGCTTCGAGCACGGCGGCGGTCGCCTGATGGGCACCCTGGTCAAATACAACCGCAAGACTGTCACCGTGGTCACCGACAATGGCCAGCGATGGAATATCTCACCCCACCTGCTGTCTCCGGTGAAGGATGCCGGCACCGCCGAGCCGCAACGACCGACCGGCAAGAAGAAAAAGCGACTCAGATAATCCAGGTTGGGGCAATAGCGGTCTGGAATGGACGGTTACCCAGCGACGGGTTATAGGGTACGGCGCCCAGCATCTTCGGGTTGGCCGCCACGGCATTGCTGGTGCCCAGGCCGCCGATCGAGATCTCCGGCACGTTGAAGCCGGAGGCGTGGGCGTTGTTCAGTCCGAGCGCCAGCAGAGTGGCGCTGCTCAGGGTGGTGATGTGCTTGCGATGGGATGCCATCTGGGGGGTCCTCTCTCGGAATTCTTTATTGGTTTTTGCAGTGTCGGGCGCCGCGGTCCCGTAAGGCTAAGCGAGATTGCCCTGGATTGGTAGGGAAAACTTGGCACGGTGCCTCTCGCACTATTGCGGGCAGACGCCAAAGTATTAATTGGTTATAATATAAAGCGGACTTATCGACCTAATCATAATAATCGAGGGGGCAAGCCGTATGGCCGATCGCCGCTTACAGGTATTTCATACCGTCGCTCGCCTGTTGAGTTTTACCAAGGCGGCCGAAACCCTGCACATGACCCAACCGGCGGTTACCTTCCAGGTGCGCCAACTGGAAGAATACTTCAATACCCGTCTTTTCGACCGGACCCATAACCGGATCAGCCTGACCGAGGCGGGTGAGACCGTCTATCATTACGCGGACAAGATTTTCGAACTCTATTCCGAGATGGAGAACGCGGTCAGGGAGATGACCGGCGAGATCAGCGGGTCACTCACCATCGGCGCGAGTACCACCATTGCCGAGTACGTGTTGCCGGCCCTCCTGGGGGATTTTCGTTCCCAGTATCCGGACGTGACCATCCACCTGAAGGTCTCGAATACCGACGGTATCGTCTCGATGGTGGAGAACAACACCATCGATCTGGGGGTGGTCGAGGCCCCGGTGAGCAACAAGAACTTGGTGGTGGACAAGTGCCGTGACGACCGCCTGGTGGCCATAGTCCCGCCCGGGCACGAGCTGGCGTCGAAACAGACCATCCACATGTCGGAGTTGCTGGACTATCCCTTCATCTGTCGCGAGGAGGGCTCAGGTACCCGCGAGGTGATCGAGAACCATATCTGCCAGACGGACGAGTGCAAGCAGACCCTGAACGTGGCCATGGAGCTGGGCAGTCCGGAGGCGGTCAAGGGGGCGGTCGAGGCGAGTATGGGTATTTCGGTGGTCTCGAATGCGACCATCCAGAAGGAATTGCGCCTGGGTACCCTGGTGGCCCTGCAACTCGATCCACCGCTCGAGCGACCTTTTTCGTTCGTGCACCAGAAACAGAAGTTCCGGGTGCGGGTCATGGAGGAGCTGCTGGAATTTGCCCGCGCCTATTGCCATGAGCACCAGGGTGACGAAGTCTGATTTCCACAGGTCCCAGCGTGCTGCCACCGAAGCAAGGAACCAGTCCTGCCCAGCGCGAGCTGCTCGCCCTGTTCAGGCGGATGGATGAACGAGGGCGCGCGAGCCTGCTCGATTTTGCGCGGTTTCTCGCGGCGCGTGGATCGTCAGCCGGGGAACCGGCAGCCGAGCAGGCAATGCAGGAACCGCTGGGCCTTCCCCGGCCCGAACAGGAAACGGTGGTGGCGGCGATACGGCGCCTGTCGCAGAATTATCCCATGCTGAACAAGGACGAACTTTTTCATAAGGCCTCCTCCCTGATGACCGCGCATGTGATGCAGGGCAGGGCCGCCGCAGAAGTGATCGACGAACTGGAGGAATTCTTCGCCGCGAGCTATCGCAAACATCTCGAAGGCGGGCAGTGGGAATAGTCTTATGCGCTTGATAACCGACTGGTTCAGAAGGACCTTTTCTGACCCCCAGATCGTTTTTCTCACAGTGGTGTTGCTGGCGGGATTCGCCATTGTGCTCACCATGGGACACATGTTGGCCCCGGTGCTGGCGAGTGCGGTCATCGCCTATCTTCTGGAAGGCTTGGTGGTGACGTTGGAGGATCGCGGGGCGCCGCGCTTGCTCGCAGTGGTCGTGGTCTTTATCGCCTTCCTGCTGTTTCTGGCTGCCGTGTTGTTTGGACTGTTACCGGTGGTCTCGCGCCAGGTTACCCAGTTGGTTCAGCAGTTGCCCAGCATGATAGGCGAGGGGCAAAAGGTTCTGATGACCCTGCCCGAGCGTTACCCCGATATCATCTCGCCTGAGCAGGCCCAGCAGATACTGGACAGCGTGCGCAGCGAGATCGCCGGTTATGGCCAGAAGGTGCTTTCCCTGTCGGTCTCCTCGGTGGTTGGCGTGCTGACCCTGATCGTGTGCCTGGTGCTGATGCCGATGCTGGTGTTCTTCTTTCTCAAGGACAAGGATCCCATCCTGGGCTGGTTCGGACGCTTCATGCCGGGTGAGCACGGGCTGGCGGCACGTGTCTGGATGGAGGTGGATCGCCAGATCGCCAACTACGTCCGGGGCAAGTTCTGGGAGATCGTTATCGTCTGGGCGGCCAGTTTCCTGGTGTTCTATTTCTTTGATCTGCAGTACGCCATGCTGTTGTCGGTGCTGGTCGGTTTGTCCGTCGTTATCCCCTATGTCGGGGCGACCGTGGTGACCGTGCCGGTGATGATGGTGGCCTGGTTCCAGTGGGGCTGGGGGTCGGACTTCATTGGCGTCACCGTAGCCTACCTGATCGTGCAGGCCCTCGACGGTAACCTCCTGGTGCCCCTGCTGTTCGGCGAAGTGGTTAGTCTGCACCCGGTGGCCATCATTGTCGCCATCCTGGTGTTTGGCGGCCTGTGGGGGTTCTGGGGAGTGTTCTTTGCCATTCCGCTGGCGACCCTGGTCAATGCCGTGCTGCGTGCCTGGCCCAGCCACAACACCGAACACCGCGCATGAAAAAGCCCCCTCCGCGGGGGGCTTGTGTAAGGGCCCTTGTGAGGCCTCAGCTCTCTTTTTTGGTACTGATGCCCAGCAGCGGGTAGAAGGGGCAAAAGGACACCACTGCGGTGAACAATGGGATCAGGCCGACAGCCCCCACCAGTTCTTGGTTACGACGCCCCAGGCAATCAGTGCAATACCGATCACCAGGCGCAGGATGCGATCGATTCCGCCAACGTTCTGTTTCATGGCTCTCTCCTGTGTTGTTTGTTTGTCAATGGCCAATAATTTTGACCCCCCTCGGCCAATAAAATTGACCCACCCGGGGCGACAAAAAAATCAGCTCTCGCGTTTGTGCTTCAGTCGATAGCTCTCACCTCCCAGCATGAAGAT
>JAKRWE010000215.1 GCA_024712425.1 Chromatiales bacterium | reverse complement strand
CAGCCGGTCCACCGTCTTCTGTGTCATCGCAATGGTCTCCTCTGTCACCACCCCTCCCGAAATCAAAAGGGGACATTTTAGAATTGGACAAAGGGGACATTACTGCTTTGGACTAACACAGTGCAGTGAAGGATTTCCCCGTCGACACGGCGCCTGTTAGAATTCGCGTTTCCTTTCACAGGCGGAGCAGAGCATGATCCGGGGCAGTATCGTTGCACTTGTTACACCCATGTCGGCACACGGGGCGGTCGATGACGCGGCCCTCGCGCGCCTGGTCGAATGGCATGTGCAGCAGGGCACCGACGCGATCGTCTCGGTCGGCACCACTGGCGAGTCGGCGACCCTGGACGAGCAGGAACATTGCGCCGTGATCCGACGCACGGTGGAACTCGCGGGCGGGCGCATCCCCGTCATTGCCGGAACAGGCGCCAACTCCACCACGGAGGCCATTACCCTGACCCGTTGCGCGCAACAGGCCGGGGCCGACGCCTGCCTGCTGGTGACCCCTTACTACAACAAGCCCACCCAGGAAGGCCTGTACCAACACCACAAGCGCATCGCGGAGACGGCGGACATCCCGCAGATCCTGTATAACGTGCCGGGCCGGACTGCGGTGGACATGTTGCCGGAGACGGTGGCGCGCCTGGCGGAGGTGCCGAACATCGTGGGCGTCAAGGAGGCCACCGGGGATCTGTCCCGCATCACGCGCATACGTGAACTGGTCGGGCCGGAATTTGCGATCTACAGCGGGGATGACGCCACCGCGCGTGAGGCGATCCTGGCCGGCGCCGATGGCGATATCTCGGTCACCGCCAACGTGGCGCCGGCGGTGATGCACCGGATGTGCGCCGCGGCCCTGGACGGCGACGCGGCGCGCGCGGCGGAACTCGATGCCGGTGTTGCGGGTCTGCACAAGGCGCTGTTCGTCGAATCCAATCCCATTCCGGTGAAATGGGCCTTGGCCTGGATGGGTATGATGCAGGAGGGCATACGTCTTCCCCTGACCTGGCTCTCGCCAGAGCGCGAGGCCCCTGTGATCGCGGCCCTGGAACAGGCCAGTATCTCTCAAGCCGAAGCGTAAGTAAAGACTTGCGCGGAGTACACCCGAATATGAAATCCATTATCCGATTCACGAGCGTGGCCATGGCCGCTGTCATCCTGGCAGCCTGCGGCAGCGTCAATGTCGATGACGTGCTGCCCGACAAGGCGCTCGAGTACAAGCGGGAGAAGCAGGCCGAGCGCAACCTCGAGGTGCCGCCGGATCTCATCACCCGTCGTATCAATGACAAGATGAGCGTGCCGGACAACTACGCCGGGGTTGCCACCAATTACTCCGAATACGTGGCGGACCGCAAACTGCGCGGCGTCGAGGGCGGTGCCCGTGGCACGGGCGCGGTGCTGCCCAAGCATCCGAAGATACAGGAGATGCGCGACGGCGATGCGCGCTGGCTGGTGATCGACGCGCCGGCCGACGCGGTCTGGGACAAGGTGCGGGCGTTCTGGCAGGACCAGGGCATCCTGCTCGAGGAGGAGGATCCCGAACTCGGCATCATGCGCACCTCCTGGCTGGAGAACCGCGCCAACATCACGCGTGATGTGATCACCGATGCCGTGCGCAAGGTGTTTGACGGACTGTACGAGACCAGCTTGCGCGACCAGTACCGGGTCCGCTTCGAGCGGGTGGGCGACAACAGGACCGAGGTCTACCTGACCCACTACGGTATGGAGGAGAAGCTGGTCTCCGACTCCCAGGGTCAGGCCGAGAACACGGTATGGGAGCCACGCCCGCGCGATCCCAACCTGGAGGCGGTGATGTTGCGCCGGCTGAAAGTGTTCCTGGGCGCTGCGGACGAGCGCGAGCGGGTGCGCCAGGCCGTCAACAAGCGGCGCAAGCAGCCGCGCTCGCAGATGGTTCAGGGCCGGGATGGCGTCAAGCTGACCATCGGCGACGGATTCGCCCGCTCCTGGCGGCTGATCGGCCTGGCCCTGGATCGGGTCGGGTTCGCGGTCGAGGACCGCAACCGTTCCGCCGGTATCTATTACGTGCGCTACAATGATCCAGCGACCGAGAGCGAGAGCGGTGGCTTCTTCTCCAAGCTGAAGTTCTGGGGCGATGACAAGCCGGATCGCAATATCCAGTACCAGATCAAGGTTGCCCAGCAGGGTGATCTGACCGAGGTGCGCGTGCTGGATGCCAAGGGGCAACTGGACCGGACAGCGACCGCCAAGCGTATCCTGAAACTGATCCAGGAGCAGATCCGCTAGCGCTTCCTGGCCGGATGTTCCGTTTCGCCTCGCTTGGCAGCGGCAGCCGTGGCAACGCCACCCTAGTGCAGGGTGGCAGCACCACCATCCTGATCGATTGCGGCTTCCCGCTCAAGGAGATACGGCGCCGCTGTGAAGCTCTGGGTGTGGACCCGGCGCAGATCGACGCGGTGTTCGTGACCCATGAGCACGGCGATCATACGCGGGGGCTGGGGCCGACCGCGCGGCGCCTGCGCTGCCCGGTATGGATGAGTCACGGCACCTGGCATGCGTCGGATTACGGCGAGATCCCCGAGTTGCACCTGGTCAACAGCCACGATCGCCCGGTGCGGGTGGGGGAACTGACCATCCAGCCGGTGCCGGTGCCGCACGACGCGCGCGAGCCGGCCCAGTTCATCGTGCGCTGGCGGGATCTGTCCCTGGGCCTGCTAACCGACCTGGGCAGCCACACCCCGCACCTGCTCACGGCCTACCGGCAGCTCGACGCCCTGCTGCTCGAATGCAACCACGATACCGTGATGCTGGCCGAGGGGCCTTATCCGCCGGCCCTGCAGGCCCGGGTCGGGGGCGCTTGGGGCCATCTCAATAACGGTCAGGCCGCGGAGATCCTGTCCGCCATCGATCATGGCCGCCTGAAACACCTGGTGGCGGGCCATCTCAGCGAAAAGAACAATGCGCCCGAGCTGGCGCTCGATGCCCTGTGCCGCGCCGTGCCCGGGATCGCACCCCGTTTGACCCTGCTGGCGCAGGATCAGGTGAGCGCCTGGCTGTATCTCGTCGGCCTGCAAGGGCACGCGGAGCTGGACTGTTTTTCCTAAAGTTTTCCCGTTGCCTGCCGCCTATGTGAGTCAGGTACTTCGTGAAAGGTAAATCCGGCACGCCCGTTATGGTGTCAACCCAATTCTAAAATGTCCCCTTTTCTCCCAAGCTGAAATGTCCCCTTGGTGAGTCCGGGGTCATGAGGGGACGAGGGGGCGCCTCATCTCCAGGGATGGTCCGGTGCAGGC
>JAKRWE010000214.1 GCA_024712425.1 Chromatiales bacterium | reverse complement strand
GGCCTGCACCGGACCATCCCTGGAGATGAGGCGCCCCCTCGTCCCCTCATGACCCCGGACTCACCAAGGGGACATTTCAGCTTGGGAGAAAAGGGGACATTTTAGAATTGGGTTGACATGGACACCCCCATTCCCAGCAATTACGCTGGGCTGAACACGAATACTGCCATGCGTCTCCTGTTCAAGCTCATCCTCTGGCTGCTGTTCCTCAGCCCCTTCATCATCGCAGGGCTGTTCTGGCTGGCGCTTTCCGATGTACCGCTGGTCGACGAGCAGTCACCCATGTCGAGCGACGACATGCTGCGGGCCAAGGCGGTGATACGGCAGCACCGGCAGCAGCGCGGCAATGGCACGCCCCAACAGCTGGCGCTCGGCGAACGCGATCTCGAACTGGCCGGCAACTACCTGCTGCAGCGATTCACCGGGGGCGGGGTGAAGATCCACATCCAGGACGACCTCCTGCAAAGCCGGGCAACCCTGCGCATTCCCGGTTTTACCAGCCGCCCCTATCTCAACCTGCAGCTGGAACTGCGCGACCAGCAGGGACAGCCCAACCTGGTGCACCTGCAGATCAACCACTGGGTGATTCCGGCACCGCTGGCCAAGCGCCTGCTAGCCGAGCTGCTGGTCCGCCTCTACCACACCGAGGAATACCGCCTGGCACGCAGCATCGTGGACGAGATCCAGCTACGCGACAAGACACTGCAACTGCAGTACTACTGGACCCCGGAACTGGCGCGCAAGGCACGCGCCACCTTCCTCAGGAAACCTTCCCGGGTCCGCGGCATCTACCGCGCAGAACTCCGGCGATTGCTGCAGAACCGGCCGGCACACACATTTTCCCTGACTGCGGTGCTGACACCCCTGTTCCAACTCGCCCGGACACGTTCCCGGGAAGGCGACCCGGTGGCGGAGAACCGCGCGCTGCTGAGCATGCTGGGTTACTGGGCGACCGGCCGCCGTACCCTGGCAACCGACCTGCTGGGCCGGGATGCCGGCCCGCCGTTGCGCTTCCGCGCCACCCTGCACCGCCGCCGCGACCTGGCCCAGCACTTCCTGATCTCGGCCGCCATCGCGGCCAATACCGACAACACCCTGGCGAGCATTGCCGGCACCCTCAAGGAGATATCGGACGCCGACCGCGGCTCGGGTTTCAGCTTCGTGGACCTGGCCGCCGACCGTGCCGGCGTGCGTCTGGCCGAAATCGCAACCGGCTCCGAATCCAGTGCCCGACACATCCAGCGACAGTTGGCCGCAGGCATTGCTGAAAAGGACATCCTGCCCGATACCCGCACCCTTGCCGAGGGCATCGATCTCGAACAGTTCCGACGCCATTACGGCGACCTGGACTCCCCCGTCTACCGTGACGCCATCGAACGCATCGACCGCCGCATAGCGCTGTGCCGGGTGTATCGGGCGACCGACTGAACAGCCGCAACGCAACCCCCGAAAACTCCCTTAATTCCTGAATTTCAAAGACAACTCAAGTTTTTCCGGGACACGCCGTTAGCTATTCCACAACAACCCCGTGGCATAACGACAAGAGAGTTGGTTATGAGGCTAATGAGCATGAATGAAAGGAAACGGCCCCCAATGCATCTGCGCACGCTCGGCGAGCGTCTGCGCTACTGCCGGCGACAGATGGGCTGGACACAGGAACAACTCGCCGTGCAGGCCGGCACCAACCAGGCCGTGATCCAGAAAATCGAAAACGGCAAGAGCCTGCGCCCGCGTAAGATCGATGAAATTGCCTCCGTGCTCGAGGTCAACCGGGCCTGGCTGATGTTCGGTGACGATAAGGCCACCCCGCTGAGCGACGATGCACGTGAACTGGCCGAACTCTGGATGGGCCTGTCGGACCATGATCGCGCACGGGTCCTCAACGAGGTCCGCCTGGCCGCGGGCAAGCGCCCCTATTGATCACATACTCGGCAATACCCGAAGGTAGAAGGCCTTGAGATACGCCGTTTCAGGAATCGCAGGATGAATGGGATGATCCGGTCCCTGCTGGCCGCTCTGCAGCAGCTGCAGGTGTCGATCACCATGGCGTGCGGCCTGCTGCACCGTCCGCAACAGATTGTCCCTGTCCATGTGGAAAGAGCACGAGGCCGTCACCAGCAGACCGTCCCGCGTCGTTAATGCCATCGCCGCCTCGTTGAGGCGGCGATAGGCCAGCACCCCCTGCTTCATGTCCTTGCGCCGCTTGATGAAGGCGGGAGGATCCAGCACCACCACATCGAACCGTTGCCCCTCCGCCTTGAGCTGACGCAGGGCATCGAAGGCGTCCGCCTGCCGCGTGTCGACCTTATCCGTCACCCCGTTCAATGCGGCATTCGCCTGCACCCGCTGCAGGGCGCTCGCCGAGGCATCCACGCACAACACCTCCCGCGCGCCGGACACGGCGGCACGCACGCCCCAGGCCCCGACATAGCTGCACACATCCAGCACCCGCAGGCCGGCCACCCGCGGCATCAGCAGGTCACGGTTGAAGGCCTGGTCGAAGAACCAGCCGGTCTTCTGGCCCTCCGCGGGAGATACCCGGAAGCGGCAGCCGCCTTCCACGACCTCCAGCTCGTCCGGCACCTCGCCCGCAGCAACCTCGACATAGCGGCCCAGGCCCTCCAGCTCGCGCACCGAACTGTCGTTGCGCCACAGGATGGAGGCCAGCCCGACCACCTTCCGCAGCGCCGCAACGATGTCCTCCTTCAGCGCCTCCATGCCGGCAGTGCCGATCTGCGCCACCAGGTGTTCTCCATAACGATCCACCACCAGCCCGGGCAGGCCATCGGCCTCACCGAACAACAGACGGTAATACGGCGCATCGAAATAGCGTTCGCGCAGGGCCAGGGCGATCTTCAGGCGGTGCGCCAGCAAAGACTGATCCAGCGGGTGTTGCGGACTGCGGCTGACGATGCGCGCACAGATCAATGAATTGGGGTTGGCATAGGCAAAGCCCAGGAACTTTCCCTTGCTGCTCTGCACCACCACCTGCTCACCGGCCGCTATCCCCTTGAGCGGTGTCGTCCCGGTATCGACCTCGTTGGAATACACCCATAGATGGCCGGCACGGATACGGCGGTCCTGATTGGGCCGGAGGCGCAATACGTTGAGTTCCATGGCTGATCCTGATGATGGGAAAGGGTGGCAAGATTAGCAGAAACGGAGCGGGGTAACCCCAGTTTACAGCCTTGTGTTAGTCCAAAGCAGTAATATCCCCTTTGTCCAATTCTAAAATGTCCCCTTTTGATTTCGGGAGGGGTGGTGACAGAGGAGACCATTGCGATGACACAGAAGACGGTGGACCGGCTGGG
>JAKRWE010000213.1 GCA_024712425.1 Chromatiales bacterium | reverse complement strand
GGTCAGCATTTTCCAGTGCATTGGGCCTCTTGGGTCAACTCAACTCGCAACAATGGCCGTCGATCCCCTCCGTCTGGTGAAAACAGGGCAGAATCGGCACGGTTTTCAACAGCCTGCTAAACTCTGTGCCATGAACATTGCGCAGGTCGATATCGCCTATCTGTACGAGGCCTTTCTGGAACAGGCAGAGCTGTTGCTCGAACAATGGCGCTGCCAGCCAGCCGAATCCAGCCAGACCGATCCATCCCGGCTGGTGGATGCCATGGGAGACCTGTGCAAGGTGCTGCGCGGCGTCGAAGCGGGGCTGACCGAAAATACAGAACCGTCAGAGACCGCTGACACAGAAGCGGAGGCGCTCGGCAACTACGGCCTGCAGCTGTTGACGGACCTGTCGGAACTGGCCGCGCAACTGGCCCTGCCGGAGTGCGCCAGGGAACTGGAGAACCTGTGCCTGCCCCTCGGCGCCTGGGTTGCCCGCCAAGGCGGCGAGATCCAGCAACTGGTCCCCATCGTCAATGCCCTGGCCTGGCATGCCAATCGCACCACCAGCCCGCAGGAAATGCTCGAACTGTACAATCTGGCAAACCAGGTATTCGAATCGGTCGGCCCCAGTGTGATCGACAGCGACCCGGGCAACCCCATGCATCCCTGGCGGCTGCTGGTGATCAACCGCGCCATCGTCGCCACACGCACCCTGGAGCCATCGGCCATGGAGCCGGCGCTGGCCGCGGTTGTCGAACACCTACCGGACGACGCCGCCCGCTTTTTCGAGGAAGGAATGGAGCAAATGGACAAAATCGGCTATCCCGAGCGGGTACGCGAGGTGATGAGCCGTTATCATTCCCTCATCAACGGAACACGCACCCTGCACTGACCTACCTGACAGACCATGAAGCTTCTGACCGATTTCCTGCCGATCCTGATCTTTTTCATCTTCTACCGGATGTTCGACATCTATGTCGCGACCCAGGTACTGATGGGCGCCATGGTGCTGCAGATCGTCCTCATGAAACTGTTCCGACGCCCGGTCGAGAAGATGCACTGGATCACACTCGGGCTGGTCATGGTGTTTGGCGGGCTCACCCTGGGCCTGCACAACCCCGAATTCATCATGTGGAAGCCCACGGTCATCAACTGGCTGTTCGCGGCAGCCCTGCTGTTCAGCGAATGGTTCATGGCCAAGGGCCTGATGCGCCGCATGCTGGGCTCGGTTGCCGACTTCCCCGACGCCGTGATGGTGCGTCTCAACTACGCCTGGGTACTGTTTCTGATCGGCGCCGGCGTACTCAACCTGTACGTGGCCTACAACTACCCGGAGTCCACCTGGGTCGATTTCAAGCTGTTTGGCCTCACCGGACTCAGCATCGTCTTCGTCATCGGCCAGAGCCTCTACCTGGCGCGCCATATGCCGGAAGAGGAAGCCGCGCAGGCCGACGAGTCGCTGGGGGACTGACAGGATGCTTTTCTCCATTGTCGCGAACGATGTCGAGGACAGCCTGGAAAAGCGCCTGCAGGCACGCCCCGCGCACGTCGAACGGCTCAAGGCCCTGCTGAACGAGGGACGCCTGGTGCTGGCCGGCCCCAATCCCTCCATCGAGGCGGACGACCCCGGCGAGGCCGGCTTCAGCGGCAGCATCATCATTGCCGAATTCGAATCGCTCGCGGAGGCCAGGCGCTGGGCCAACGCCGATCCCTATATCGCTGCCGGCGTCTACGCCAGCGTCACCGTCAAACCCTTCAAGAAAGTTCTTCCCTGAGGTAATCCATGAAGTTTCGCCATTTCGTCTGGGCCCTGCTGCTGGCCCCCATGAGCACACTTGCCGCGGCACAAAAGACCACCGTTGCCGACACCGATATCGTACCTCTGGTACGCATCGGCGATTTCAATCTGACCAACCTGCATTTCTCCATCTTCGCCGCGCAGCAGAACAAGCCCATCGAAACACAGGCGCAACAGATACGACTGCTGAACGAGCTGGTCAACACCTTCATGGTGGCCCGCTCGGCAAAGGGCCAGGAGCTGGCCAGGGACCCTGAACTGAAGGCCGCCATGGACATCGCCAACGCCCGCCTGCTGGCGCGTGCCGTGATAAACGATGCAGTGGACAAGGCGCAGATCAGTGATGAGGAGATCGAAAAGGCATACAAGGCAAAATATGCCGGGGTCAAACGCAAGGAATACAAGGCTCGCCACATCCTGCTGAAGACAGAGGACGAGGCCAAGGCCGTGATCGCCGAGCTCGACAAGGGCGGCAAATTCGAGGAACTGGCCAAGACCAGGTCCATCGGCCCCTCCAAGACCGTGGGCGGCGACCTGGGCTGGTTCTCCCCGGACAGCATGGTCAAGCCCTTCGCCGACGCTGTCGTCGCCATGCGGGACGGCCAGCACTCCAAGTCCCCGGTAAAGACCCAGTTCGGCTGGCACGTCATCCTGCGTGAAAAATCCCGTGACCTGCCCAACCCCACCCTGGACGAGGCCAGGGAAGACCTGGTCGACGAGATCAAGACCCGGAAACTCGCCGAGTTCATCAAGGCACTGCGCGACAAGGCCGATATCGAGGTCATAGAGGCGGACGCAAAGGTCGTGAAGTAACCCCCCGCATACGAAAACGCCCCCGACCGGAACCGGCGGGGGCGTTTTCAATGGGCGGGCCCTCAGCCCGTCAGTCGTCGTCCCGCTTGGGTACGCGCCCGATCGAGTCGATGGGCGCCACCTTGGCCGGCGGCTCGTCGTCCGCATAGTAGGGTTTTTGCATGGCCATGCCGGCCAGCTCGGCCAGTTCGCGCTCCCTGGACGCAATCATTCCCAGGCAACTGCGGACATCGTCGATGGTCTGCGGTGTAAGCGGGTGCGCAGCGTCCCGGTCCGACGGCGTGAGGTCTTTGATGATCTGCGTCAGCACCTTGCGCATGACCATCATGATTTCACGTTCTGTGGCGTTTTGATCTTCGTCGCTCATATGATTGAACCCTTTGTCGAGGGAACGCAGGATAACTGAAACAGAGCGGGCTTTTCCACTGATCGCCCCGGGTTGCCCAGGACCACGTCATCCAAAGCAGCAAGTCACCGAAAAGTCGGGCGGACGCCCGCCCGGCTCAAGTTGGTGTGGAAAACATTCAACCGCAAAGAGCGCAAAGAAGATGAAAGCGCTGCGTAGGGTGGGTTGAGCGCAGCGATACCCACCATTTCCGACCGCGGTCGATGGGTTTCGCGACGCTCAACCCATTCGTATTTGCCATGATCAGGGATGGGGCCTCACCTCACCGCAGCTAACCCGAATATTTCACAAATAAAAAGGGCAAAACCCGTGTAGTTCGTTAAAATTCAGTTGGTTA
>JAKRWE010000212.1 GCA_024712425.1 Chromatiales bacterium | reverse complement strand
GGGCCTCAGGAGCGGACGGCTTTCCCGGTGAGTACAACCTCTTCATAACACTTGTTTATGGCCAGCCTTTTGACTGGCCATGCAGGTAAACATACAAGGAGCGGGCTTGCCCGCGAAGATTTTCCGCCAGGGGGGATTGCATATTTCAATCGGGATCCGTCAGCCCCAGCTTCTGCATCCGGTAGCGCAATGACCTCAGGGTGAGCCCGAGCTTCCTGGCGGCCGCGGTCCGGTTCCAGCGGTTTTCTTCCAGGGCCTGCATGATCATGTGCTTTTCGAGCCGGGCCAGTTCTTCCTCGAGATCGGCGGACCGGGCGGGTGGCGGGGTGCCGGATGCCGGTCCCGATTCCGCCACGGCCGGTGCCAGCCCCAGGTCTTCCGTCTGGATCAGGTCGTCCTCGCACAGGGCGCTGGCACGTTCGAGGATGTTCTCCAGCTCCCTGACATTGCCCGGGTGGTCGTATGACTGCAGCATCCGCAGTTCGATCACATGGATGCGGAAGAACAGATCCTGGCGGAACTGCCCCTCGGCCACCAGGGCGTTCATGTCCTTGTGGGTGGCGCTGATCAGGCGCACGTCGATCTCGATCTCGCGGGTGGCGCCAACCGGCCGTATGCGCTTTTCCTGGATCGCACGCAGCAGCTTGACCTGCATGGCCAGTGGCAGGTCGGCGACCTCGTCCAGGAACAGGGTGCCGCCGTCGGCGGTCAGGAACAGGCCTTCCTTATCGGTATTGGCGCCGGTGAAGCTGCCCTTGACGTGACCGAACAGCTCGCTTTCCATCAGTTCCGCAGGGATGGCACCGCAGTTGACCGCGACAAAGGCCTTGTCGGCACGTGACCCCTTCTGGCGGATGAGGCGGGCCGCCAGTTCCTTGCCGGTACCCGATTCGCCGCTGACGAACACCGGTGCCTGGCTGCGCGCCAGCTTGTCGGTCAGGCGGCGCAGGTCTTCGATGGCCGGGGACCTGCCAAGCAGGGTGTTGTCCGCCGCCTGTGCGTGGTCTCCACCCGGGTTTTCTCCAGCTTTCAGCCGCAGCGCGGTCTCCACCAGGCGTCGCAGCACCCCCAGTTCCACCGGCTTGGAGACAAAGTCGAAGGCCCCGGCCTTGAGCGCCTCGATGCCGTTGCCATCGGGCAGGCGCATATCGGCCAGGCACAGGTCGAAGTGCTGCTCCGTCAGCGCCTGCAGGGCCTCGGATACGCTTGCCGCGGCGCGGGTTGCCACGCCCATGCGCGACAGCGTGATCTCCAGCAGTTCGCGGATATCGGGTTCGTCGTCGATGATCAGTGCCAGCGCTTGGGTCATGCTAGTTCACGCCGTTTGGGGTTGGGGAAACTCAATCGGAAGCAACTCCCGTTGGCCAGCGGGTGGTACTCGATCCGTATGCGGTTAGCTTCGCTCAGCTGGCGCGCAATGTACAGGCCCAGGCCGGCGCCTTCGTCGCGGGTGGTGAAAAACGGCTCGAACAGGTGTTCCACCTTGTCTGGGGCTATCCCGGCGCCGTTGTCCAGCAGTTCGATGAAGGGACCACCGGATTCGGTCGTGATGCCTGCCAGGATCTGCAGTCGCAGTTGCGCCGGCGGGCCGGGAAAGTGCCGGACCGCGTTATCGCACAACACTTCGAGTATCTGTTTCAGCTGGCTGGCGTCGGCATATACCGTCGTCCCCTCCGGGTCCACCTGGGCGGTCAGCTGGTTGGCCTGCAGGCCGCAGGTCTGCGCGAGTTTGCCGGCCTCTTCGTGGAGCCAGGGGCCGAGCACCAGGGGCTTGGGTTTCGGCAGATCCTGGCGTGACAGCTTGAGGATGCTTTCGATGACCTCGTTCACCTGTTCCGAGTTGTGCAGGATGATCTCGGTCATGCGCCGGTCGGTGTCGGCGAGTTGCGACGATTCACACAATAACTGCGCGGCATGGCTGATGGCGCCCAGGGGGTTGCGTACCTCGTGTGCGATCCCGTCGGTCAGGCGTCCCAGCGAGGCCAGCTTCATCTGCTGGGCCTGGGCGGTCAGTACCGACACGTCCTCGAGAACGATCAGCGTGCCCTCGCGTCCCTTCTGGCCCAGGCGCATGAAGCGCGCATGCAGATCACGGCCTTCGTTGCCTAATCGCAGGGTAAGATCGGCCGGCTTCATGCCGGCTAGCCAGGCGTTGTACTCGGTTGCGAGCTGTGGCGAGACGTCCTTCAGCAGGTGATGACGCATCATGGGCGGCATGCCGAGCAGGGCCCAGGCCGATTCGTTCATCATCTGCACGATGTGCTCGTGATCGACCACCACGATGCCGGATTGCAGTTGCTGTATGACGTGGTCGTTCAGTTGGGCCAGGTCGATCAACTCATTTTCGCGCTGCTCGGCCAGTTGTTCACTGCGTCGTGCGCATGCCGAGATGGTGGTAACCAGCAGTACCAGCGCAAAATAGGCGATGCCCAGCAGGCCTGCCTGGACGTAGGCGGTCTTGCCGAATGCGCCGATCCACTGGGCCAGCAGTTCTTCACCGATGGCTGCCAGGCTGGCGATCGCGGCCAGCGCCAGAGCCATACGCTTTGCGACGATATTGGCGACCAGGGCGATCGACAGGGCGATCAGGATCCCGATCCCCGAGGGCACGCCGCCGCTGGCGTACATCAGGATGGACAGCATCAGGATGTCGACCAGAACGGCGCTCGTCGCCTGCAGGCCCGGCCGGCGTGGGCGCGCCAGCCCGAACATCAGTGCCGCGATGACCAGAAACGAATACAGCAGCGAGACAGCCGAGAAGAGGGTGCTGTCGCGGGATCCCAGCGGGTCCTTTCTGATGACGAAGAACAGCACCACGATGGCCGTGGCGACAAAGACGCGGTAACCGAGAAACAGCTGCAGGGCCGAATGCGAAACCACTGTCGATCCGCCAGAACCGGCAGCTGGAGGCGGGGTGTTGCTGTGTTCGGTCAGAAGAGCCATTTGCGGGAGGATTGATTGTTCCAATAAACGCACAGATGATTTATTAAGGAAGCTCTGATTAATTCTGGCACGAGCAGATTGTGGTGAAAAATCGCCCAGTTCGAGGCGCGGATCGCACGTAATAGCCAGCTATTGCGAAGATCCGCAACGTGGAAATGGACGATTTTGCTCTGCAAGATGCCGTGTTACGAATTGATCAGAGCTTCCTTAACTATGCTCGGTGACAGTCTAACGCCACTTGGGGGAGAGTTCCCGCTGTCGTCGGGACTCTGTCACCTAACAGGCTGTTGAAATTCGCCGCCTGAAGTGGAAGATACCGGTAAGGAAGGAAGAAGGACGAGCAGTACGATGCGTGGCCCGGATATTCAACAAGATGCCCTGTTCAGCACGGTCAG
>JAKRWE010000211.1 GCA_024712425.1 Chromatiales bacterium | reverse complement strand
ATCGAAGGCAATTTTCCCTCGCAATTCCTTCATCGCTGCCTTATAATCAAATTTAGCCATCGATTTTTTCCTTTTGGTCGATTGGTGAATTAACCATTATCATTACCCGTGGTTAATGGTTCGTGGCTTTATCCCCGGTTGTTGTCATGGCAACCGGGGATATTTTTATACAGCGATAGGGGAGAATTTGTCATGGGCGTAGAACCGATTGTAGAAGATTTGGACGTGCCGCCGAATCCGGATATTGACGAACTGGCCGCCGTCCCAGAACTTGCCCCGGATGTCGGCACTCCGCCGCCTGATGATGCACTATTAGATAGCGCCGGGGCCGTGTTTGACCCAAAGTTGCACGCAACCAAACGTGACGGCAGCCCATCCTATACGAAGAGCGGCCGCTTCCGCAAGATACGCACGCCCCGGGCAGCGGCTGCGAACGACGAGAATCCGGAGGATCGGCGCTACCGGACGGCGGCCGAGGGCACCGTGGCTGCGATCGAATTGATGGCTACCATGATCGGTGGCGACGCATTCGCCTATATAAAGGACAGGAAGACCGGGATCGACGAGAAGGCGTCCGGCATCGACGCCTTTGCCGCATGGTACGAGTCACGGGGCATCGAGGACTTTCCGCCCGGCATCGTCGTTGCGATTTGGGCGATCACGTATTGTGCGCCCCGGTTCGCGCATCAACCAGTCCGTGACCGGTTCAGGAAGATCGGCTCTAAGGTGGCTAGAGGAATTTCCAAGGTTTTCAAGAGCTTACGCAAGATGGGCAAAAAGTGACCCATGCACGTTCTAATCGTAGGCACATCTGGCAGCGGGAAGACGTATTTTGCCCGAATGCTCGCCGAGCGCGCATTGGACAACAGGCGCCCCGTGCTGGTCTATGACGTGATAGATAGCGACTGGCCACCGGGCGCTCAGGTCTTCGATGACGAGCATGAGTTTTCCCAAGCTGCGCATAGATCACGCGGTGCGATGCTGATCATCGACGAGGCAGGCGAGGTTATCGGGCGCAGTAACTACGAATTGTTCTGGCTCGCCACCCGGGCCCGTCACCTAGGGGCGACGAGTGTTTTTATCACGCACCGTCCTAGCCAGTTAGCCCCCGTGATCCGGGACAATTGTCAGGAGCTTATTCTGTTTGCAAGTCCGGCGAGCACCGGCAAATTGCTAGCCGAGGAGTTCAATGCACCGTCCCTCGAGGAGTGCACCAATCTACCGCGCGGCCGCTACATCCGCGCATCACGAATGAGGAGAAACTAATGCCGTTGCCGATTCTGCCCGCCCTGATCGCCGGGGCAGCATACCTTATATATAGTGGCTTCCGGAGTGAGACGCCCGTGGCCACCCCGAACCCCCATGCGGGGGCTAAGAGGGGGACTGGCCGCCCTAAGGGGACAAAGGCAAAGTCCAAGGTGGCACCAAAGGCGGCTCCAAAGGCGGCTCCAAAGGCTGCTCCAAAGACCGATGCCGCTCCAAAGCCAAAGCCAAAGCCAAAGCCCAAACCTGTGCTGAAGCCGAAGCCCCCCGCGGCGGGGACAATGCCGACGCCGGAACCGGTGCCGGAGCCGGAGCCGGAGCCGGAGCCGGAGACTAATCAGGAGTCTTCCCCCGATGCCGGGAAGGATGATGTCCTACGTGAAACACCCCCTGAAACGGGGACTATGTCCGATTCTTGACATCCGGCCATCAATGGTCTATGTTCGCTAGGTTCTAACTATTTCTTGGAGATTCAACATGCTGGGCCGTGCTCGCTTGGAAACCGTAGCGCTGACACTGATCGCGCTCGCCGTCATTTACCGCGCTGGATACAAAAGCTGGATTGAGGGTTAACCCAAATGCCGATTCTGACTAAAAAACTGCCGTCTTTCACCGGTGTAGCGCCGGGTCAGACTGCTAGCTGCCGAGTCCCGAGCGGCTTTGCGTATCATGGGTTCTATATTGATATGACCCCCGGTGCTACCGGATGGGACGTTTCTCACATCACCGAGGTTCGGCTTATCGCCAACGGTATTGTGATCCAGCGGTGGTCGGGCCTTGATCTTAACGCCGCGAACAAATTCGACGGCATGCCCTCGTTTGACTGGTCTAGTTCCAAGCATCATTATTTTGCCTTGACCGCTACCCGTAACAATTTGAAGACGCGTGCTGCTCAAGAGGCGACTGCTATCGCTTTCGGCGCTGTCAATGATCCGCTTCCGATCCGCACCCTTCTGATCGAAGTAGATATTGATGGTAATGCGCAGGCGGGAATTGGTCTTGAGGGTTATGCTACCGTATCGGCGCGTCCTGATCTGGGTGGTAAACCGGCGATCCTGAAATTGGAGAGGAAATTCATCTATTCCCCTACGGGTTCCGGTGAATATGATATTGCGGACCTTCCGCGCACCGGTGCAGTTAGCCGTATCCTGTTCAGTCAACCGGATAAGATTGACAAGGTAGTCGTCTCGGCTGATAGCGTAGAGCTCTGGAACCGTACCAGGTACATCAACGAGACTATCATCAAATCGTATGATCATAGGACCGTCCAATCTCGATTCTTCGCGATTGATACCACCGAACAAGGCAACGGCAATGACGCGTGGAACGTGAGCGGCGTATCCGATTTCCGGATCAAACTGTTTATGAACGGCGCCGCCGACGTGGACGTGGTCGTTGAGTATCTCAGCACCCTTGGTAACTGACTATGATCGCTCCGATCGTTGATGGTCCTACTGGCGACGAGGGCACCGATGGTATTTGGCGTTCGATCACGGATACAGTGAGCGGCATCATCCGCGGTGCCGGTGATTACGTGCATGAGAAATTTCTCGGCCGCGATCACTACCCGGGCAACGACCAGCCGTACTACACGCCGTATGGCCCCGAGGCCCCGGCACACGGTCAGGTATCTGGCCGTGGTCCGGAGACGCAAGGACCGCAAGGCATGCAGTTCTGGAACGTTCCCGGAATCTACCTGGTCGGCGCCGCCGTTCTGGTGGCCGTCGTTCTGATCGCACGCCGCTGATGCCGTACGTTCTGGTCGCCGCTGGTCTCACTGCTCTGGCGCTGATAGACCATACGTCGTATAACGCGGGAAAAGCTGCGCGTGACCTATCGCCCGCGCTATTCGTTGGCGCGGTTGGATTCCTTATAATGGCGTGGAAGAAGTGATATGAGCGCAGACCCTACGAAACTTCCCGATCTGAAATTGGCCAGTGCCGCCCAAAGCGGCGCCGGGCAGTCGGCGCAGCAGGATATACGTGCCGAGGCGGCGGGCGATATCAACAGCGGTATCGCCCCCGGGGCAAACGTATGGCTACTGGCCGGAGCGCTCGGCGTGCTGGCCTACGTCGTCTACAAGCGGATGGGATGATGCCCGGGATCCCAGCCATTGATTCACTTGGTATCAACAGCGCGGCCGGGAGCGGAGCGCATCAGCGCGTCCAGCAGGCCATTCGGGATCGGCTGGCTGGCAAGATCAATAGCGGTGTCAGCGGGTTGGACGTGGCGCTATTGGCCGTGATTGGAGCGATCGTATGGCTAGTCAGTACCCGCTAGTTCCCGGTAACGGGGAACAAAGTGTCTTTGACATGCAGGTCATCACCGACCCGGATCAGGAATTGCTCGATACCCTGCATCCGGATATCTCGCCTGATATGCCGGTATATGTTGAGGTGGCTCTAGATGGCGTTCCACGCGGGAAGCTTGCATTGACCGGGATAACGAGCGATGGCATGAATCTGGTGGCCATTCTGGGAATGATCGGGACGCCCGGGTTCGTTGATATCGCCGTTCGGGCCACCGTAGTAATGGCGCAACGGTTAGGGTTCGATGGGGCCGTGGCCGAGGCGATGACCCCGGCGCATGATCGGTTATACAGGCAGGCGTTTAGGCGGATCGAAGGGTTTTCTTCCCTATCCCCATGCGGGGACAATGAGACGGGGACCATGTCCCCGGTAACGGTGAAAGGGCAGTACGATGGGTAGCAAATCCAGTAGCAGCAATACGAGCAAGACCCAGTCAAGCTCGTCGGAAATTACGCAAACCCTAGAAGGCACTGGCCAGGGCACGATATCCGGCGATCACAATGCCCAGACGGTAGGGACCGATTCGGCGTTCCGGGGTGCTGATCTGTCCACCGTGAAAGCCGAAGGCGATGTATCGCATCTGGGCGACCATTCGACCATAGGCGGTGATCTGACTAATCGGGATTACGATCTCGAGCTTACGGCCGAGGGAGGGTCCCAGATCACGTTCACGCAGACCGATCCGGGCGTATCGGAAGCGATTTATTCGCTGTCTACGGCATTGGGAAAAACCAGTGCTAGGGGCACTGAGCAGGTCGGCGATGCCCTGAAACGCCAGCAGATCGGCGACGTATCGAAGGAAGTGCTGTTTGGCTTAGGGGCCGCACTGGTCGCCGTGGAGTTCATGCGCAAATGAAACTGTTGAACATCACCATCCCGGCATCGTCTAGCGTCAATCAAGACGTCCCGCCGTCGACTTTTTTCTATCTGGACAAGCTATCTTCGGGCGGCTCGCTGGACGTTCAATTGTATGGCGAGGCGGGTGCATTGCTGGCCACGCTAGACAACCTGGAAACCGGGACCAGTTACAAATCAGCCGATCTGGGCCAGCCATTCGTGACGATGCGTTTGAAGAACAATTCGCCGGCACCCAACACACTGGCGGCGTATGTTGGCCTTGACGAGGTGAAAACGTCTAAGACCAATCTATCAGGATCGGTAGCAACGGATTCGGCGGCGGCTGTTGAACTGTATAGCGATTCGGTTGATCTGACGACGACGGCGACCAATCTGATCTCGTTGTTGCCGTCGGGGGCCGTTGTGTCGGACTGGTCCGTTCGGGTGGCCAAAGGGACGGTTATCATCAGTGCCACGGCGACGGGCGATGGGATGGAATTCGGTTCGGGCAAAGGGATGGCCGGGTCTAATTCGTATCCGTTGTATCTGCGTTCAAAGAGCGGAACTTCCAAGGTTCAGATTTTGGCGAGCTTCAAGCGATGACCTTCTCATTCCTAGGCGGTGGAGGGGGATCCGGTAGCGGTGTTGCTATTTGGCAGTACCTGACTAAGACGTTTGACAACATCCCGCCGGCCGCCGATCAATTCATTGAGATATGGGACCCGAACGATCCGCTGTTGCCGGAGCCTGCGAGCGCTCACGTGTTGGTATACTCCAAACATATGTGGATGAACCAAGCAACGACGACCGCTCATGAGAATTACCCGCCTGCTTGCGGGTCTTCGTTCGGGTATAAGCACTATTCGCAGGGCGAGATACCTCAAAAAGTGTATGCGTGGAAAGGCAACTCGATGGCTGCGTACCCGTACAACTACGCCTCCGGGAGATCGTATTGCGGATTCAATACCGAGCCGTCCTATACCACGGGGTCGCCCATGATGATTCCAAATTGCGGGGCGCAGGGCTATTTCTTCAAGACCGATTCCATCGCACCTGATGCGGAGGCCCATTACATTGGTGACTGGACGAAAGTCTTCAATGGCGGGAATGGTCACTGGTGGGATCGCGCCGTTTTCCCCTTTGCCCCGACCAATGACGGTGCGGGTTCCAGCGGCTCGTTTTTCGGGCGCGGGTACGATGGCAAACATTTCCCGGGCGGATCGGCTGGTCCGGGTACCGATACGGCCCGTGGACCGACTGCGACGAAAATCGCGGATGGCCTGTTAGACGAGTTTGGACTACTCAAGCTGTTTACCAAAGGCAAAGCCGCGGCTGACAATAATCATGCTGACAATGGCGATTATCAGGTGGTTCTACCGCCAGATCTGTTCCTGTTCGGGCAGCTTCCGTTCCAGTATGATACATCGTTGCTGCACCTGCCAGTGAGTAACCCCCCGTCCGCCAGACAATTGGCGCCAACACCGACGATGGTGTTTGCGGTGATTCTAGAGTTTAAACAGTGACTACGTCCCCGAATGGGGAACATTGAACAGTGAGAGTGAAACAATGAACGATAAATACATCTATATGATTGCGGCCGGTGTTGTCGGCTATTTCATTGGCAAGAAAGCTGCCAATGGCGATTCTTGGTATAGCGGCTGGTTTTAACCGATGACCGATAGGCTAGCTCTAGCGCTGGCCATTGCTGGAAGCGGTTTTGCTGCATGGGCGTTCGTTCGCTATATCAATAGTGGCGATGCTGCGTCAGGTGTTGAGACGTATGCCTATCGGCCATATGGGTCGCAGGGCGGGGCAATCCCCCTGGCGCCTGAGCCGAACCAGACGCCGGACTATCGGGCGCTGGCAAGGCGATACGCGCGGCAGCATGATGTGCCGCCGGGGTTGTTCGAGCGGTTGATTGAGCGAGAGAGCAATTTCAATCCGTATGCGGTTGGTCCAACAGGCGATCTCGGTATAGCGCAATTGAACCCTAGGTTCCATCCCCGGGGCGTGGCGGCCGATCCGGACCAGTCGTTGGACTATGCAGCGGGGTATCTGCGATCGCTGTATGATCGGTTTGGTACGTGGCAGCAAGCCGTGGCGGCATACAATTGGGGGCCTACGAATCTGGCCCGGTTCGGGATGTCAAACATTCCGGATGCAACACGTCGGTATGTATACGATATAGTTAGAGGATGATTATCAGATGAACAAGATAGATGTGCTGAAAATCGCGCTCGATCTGGCGAGTGTTTTGTCAGATGGGGGCGAGGAGATCAACGACATTCTAGAGTCGGATACGACTAAAAGGCTCGTTGATGATGTGGAGCGGCTCATTGCCGATTTGAAGGGGGCGAAGAAATGAGTGTTGGAAGAACTGCCAAGGGGCATATCAAGAAAGGGTACCGGTTGACCCGGGGTGGGAAGGTCGTTAAGGCATCCCGTTCCCGTTCGCGCAAGCGCAGTCGGAGGCGCTAATGCATGTCTACAACCCATACTGCGATATGCTGCTCTGGCCCACGCCGAAGCTTCCGGATATCTGCAAAGCAGCGAATCTGAGTAGCGTCACGATGGCGTTTCTTGTGGCCGATCCCTATATGGAAACCCTGTGTTGGGGTGGCCAAACGTCCTACCCGATTGACTGGATGAAAGCGCAAGGGGAGGCTCTCAGGGCCGCTGGTCGGTCTTTCGATGTGTCGATAGGGGGTGCTACCGGTCGGGACATTGCGGCTAGTCTAGACGTTGACAGGACGTCTCAGGCCTATTTGGCTGTGATGAAAACCTTGGAGCCGACGACGATTGATTTCGATATCGAAGGGGCAGCGGTTGTTGATACAGATCAGCATCAGCGCAGATTGGATGCGTTAGCAATGGCTCGTCAGTCGTTTGGGTCTCGGTATCCGTATTCAGTGACGTTGGCTGTGATGCCGGATGGCCTGACGGCGGATGGGATGAAGATCATTGAGATGTGTGAAGACTCGGAGGCGGGGATGCCGGACGAGGTTCGGATCATGGCCATGGATTATGGGTCGTCGTTTGTGGATATGGGGGTTGATGCGATCAATGCCGCCGAGGCGGCGGCCAGGCAGATCGAGATGCCGGTGACAGTGATTCCGATGATCGGGCAGAATGATATCGCTGAAGAGGTGTTTTCACTGGCCGATGCTCAGATGTTGGCGGATTATGCCGAGAATCATCCGGAGGTGGTTTCCGGGTTGTCGGCATGGTCGCTGGGCCGGGATCGGGCGTGCGGTGCTTGCGCATACGGCGGTGAAAATCTATGCCATGATGGGGTGCAGGCGTCGCCGACGTGCTCCGGGGTGAAGCAAGAGCCATACGAGTTCAGCGGGATTTTGGGTAGTGTTGGC
>JAKRWE010000210.1 GCA_024712425.1 Chromatiales bacterium | reverse complement strand
CGCAATACTTAATTCCCTGACGGACATGGAGCATCGGTTGATCCCTGTTCAGAACAGTTCAACGCAGGCCATGTTCTCTTCGAGCAGGAGCGAGCGGATTCGCGCTTGGTTTGAAAGCAGTAGCCGGGTGATGGCGGTTTTGTTGGAATTGCCACTTTTGATCCAGATAACTTGCGGAGGTGTGCCTTGTAGTAGGCTCAGGTCGTAGAAGTCTGAATCCTTGGAGACGATGACATAATCGCCTCATTTTGGTGCGCCCATGCTGGGCGCACCAAAGAAAAACACCCGCCTCCATTCCCTGAAGGCAGATGTGACCGCTGGGTAAACGTGCCATCCATGGCGATACTTCCCTGTATACCGGCCTCCCTGCCTTTACGCATTCCCCGTAACGGTGCGCCGATTATGATGCCGCTAGCGGCCCCGGTCATCCGAAGCGGGCGAATCCCGCTGTAGGAAAATTCCGATGATCAGGGTTTGATGGTTTTCGGCCCTTCCGGCGTGCCGAGGATCAGTACATCCGCCGGGCGATGGGCGAACAGGCCCACGGTGACCACGCCGACGATCTGGTTGATGGTGGTCTCCAGCCTGGCCGGCTCCATGATCTCCAGGTTGTGCACGTCGAGGATGATGTTGCCGTTGTCGGTGATGAAGTCCTCGCGCCATACCGGGGTGCCGCCCAGCTTGACCAGCTCACGCGCCACGTAGCTGCGCGCCATGGGGATGACCTCCACCGGCAGCGGGAACTTGCCCATGACGTCCACCAGCTTGGTCTCGTCCGCGATGCACACGAACTTCTTGCTCGCCGCGGCGATGATCTTCTCGCGCGTGAGCGCGCCGCCGCCGCCCTTGATCAGGTGCAGTTGGCGATTGGATTCGTCCGCGCCGTCCACATAGACCTCCAGTTCGCCGGCCGCGTTCAGGTCGATGACCGGGATGCCAATGGCCTTGAGCCGTTCGGTGGACGCCTCGGAACTGGAGGCGGCGCCCTCGAAACGCCCCTTGATGGGTTCGAGGGCATCGATGAAGTGATTGACCGTGGAGCCGGTGCCGACGCCGATGATGCCGCTGTCCGGCAGGTATTCGAGCGCCGCCAGCGCGGCTTGTTTCTTCATCTCGTCCTGATTCATTTCTATTGTCCTGCTGTTTGTTGAGAGGGGCCCCTGGATTGCGCTCTGCTTCATCCAGGCTACATGCTGATTGAATTTGCGCGGATTTTATCATGCCGTGTCGGCAGGCCCCAGCGGATGCCGTATCATTGAAAGAATCGACTGTTCAACAGGAAGCCCCATGCCCAGGCGTTACATCGAGGAAATATTGCGCGCGCGTGTCTATGACGTGGCGCAGGAGACACCGCTGGACAGGGCGACACGCCTGAGTGATCGACTCGGCAACAACATCCTGCTCAAGCGCGAGGATGCGCAACAGGTGTTCTCGTTCAAGTTGCGCGGTGCTTACAACAAGATCTACAGCCTCGACGAGGCGTCGCGCCGGCGCGGCGTGGTGGCGGCCTCGGCAGGCAATCACGCCCAGGGCGTGGCGCTGGCCGGGCGTGAACTGGACGTGCCCACCACCATCGTGATGCCGACCACTACGCCGGGTATCAAGGTCGAGACGGTGCGTCGTCTCGGTGGCAAGGCGGTGCTGTTCGGCGATTCCTACGACGAGGCCAATGAACGTGCGTTGGGGCTGGCCGAGGAAAGCGGCCTCAGCTTCATCCACCCCTTCGATGACCCGAAGGTGATCGCCGGGCAGGGCACCATCGGCATGGAGATATTGCGCCAGCACGCCGATCCGATCGAGGCCATCTTCGTCCCGGTGGGGGGCGGTGGCCTGATCGCGGGTGTTGCCGCTTACGTGAAGCATGTGCGGCTGGACATCCGGGTGATCGGCGTCGAGCCCGAGGATGCCCCGACCCTGCACGATGCGATGAAGGCCGGGCGACGGGTCAAGCTGAGGCAGGTCGGCCTGTTCGCCGACGGGGTAGCGGTGCGCCAGATCGGGAAGGAGACCTTCCGCGTGGCCAGGGCCCTGGTGGACGAGGTGGTGCTGGTGAACACTGACCAGATCTGCGCGGCGATAAAGGACATCTACGATGACACCCGCTCGGTGGCGGAGCCGGCCGGCGCACTGGCGGTGGCGGGGATCAAGCAATACCTGGCTGACCATCCAATGCAGGACAAGGACCTGGTGGCCATCCTCAGCGGGGCCAATATCAACTTCGACCGGCTACGCCATGTGGCCGAGCGCACCGAGATCGGCGAGAACCGCGAGGCCTTGCTGGCGGTGCAGATCCCGGAGAAGCCGGGCAGTTTCCTGCGTTTCTGCAAACTGCTCGGCAAGCGCGGCATCACCGAGTTCAACTATCGCTATGCCGACGAGAAGGAGGCGCAGGTCTTCTGCGGCGTGGAACTGCGTGACAACGAGACCGAAAAGGAGAGGCTGCTGGCAACCCTGAAGGCCAGGGGCTATGCGGTCGTCGACATGACAGACAACGAAACAGCCAAGTTGCACATTCGTTACATGGTGGGCGGACATGCGCCGCAGGCAGTCAATGAACGTGTCTACCGTTTTGTGTTTCCGGAGCGCCCCGGGGCCCTGCTGAACTTTTTATCCGGTCTGTCGCGCGGCTGGAACATCAGCCTGTTTCATTACCGCAACCATGGCGCCGCCTATGGACGGGTGCTGGTGGGCATCCAGCTGGAGCCGAAGGAGCGCAAGGCCTTCGAGGCCTTTATGAAGGAGAAGGGCTATCGCTATACCGATGAAACAGAAAATCCCGCTTACCGGCTGTTTGCATCGGGCGGGTGATCACCGGCTTCTGTGGGATATGAACGAGAAAGCCCGGCATTGTCGGGCTTTCTCGTTACTGGCTGAAGGTGTCAGCGCTTCTTGCGGGGCGTCACCTTGCGCGGCCTGGCTGCCGCCTTTTTCTTAGCGACCTTCTTCTTCGCCGCCTTCTTGGCCACCTTTTTCTTGGCGACTTTCTTCTTTGCCGCTTTCTTGGTCACTTTCTTTTTAGCGACCTTCTTGGCTACCTTTTTCTTAGCGACTTTTTTCTTCGCTACCTTCTTAGCAACCTTCTTCTTGGCTGCTACCTTCTTCTTTGAAACTGCCTTCTTTTTCGCGGCTTTCTTAACTGCCATTGCTCCCCTCCACGTGATAGGTGCCATAGACCATGGCCTGAGTATAAACAAGGAATGTGAAATTACCAGAGTGGTTACAACGTTTTTTAACGGCGAGGCAAAAGAAAGCTTTAATCATATGTATCAACTTCGTTGTCGACTGCATGGCAACGGTAGTGTGTGGATGCTGTAACAACACGATCGAGTTTGATATCCCATGGCGCCACTGAAATCGATTCACACCATTGTACATCGTGTGCAACGCCGATCAAGCATGGCCTCGAAAGCTGTTTTGCATGTCGCTTGAACGCGAAGCTTCGATCATAGAAACCACCGCCCATACCAAGCCGATGACACTGTTCATCGAAACCCAGCAGCGGTGTGACAACGAGATCCAGCCATTGCGGTTTACATATCGAACGACGGCTGAAGAGCGGTTCCGGTATGTCGAAACGGTTGAACTGCATCGGAGTGTCCGGCGTCCATGGCACGAACCAGAGGCGACCGGGCAGGAAGGGGTGCAGTACCGGCAGGTGGCAATGCTTGCCCATGGTATACGCCAGATGCAGCAATGGCATGGGATCGACCTCGCCCTTGCTGCCCACATAGGCCGCAATGCGCCGGGCGCGTTTGAACTCCGGCAGTGCACTGATGCGGCTGCTGATGGCGAGAGAGGCCTGCTGTTGTTGTTCGGGGGAGAGTTGCTGGCGCCTGCGGCGTAGAAGGCGCCGGATCGTGTTGGTCACAGGATTCGTTTCCCGTGGCAGTGAAGGGAGGCATCCCCCGCCTGTGCCGATGTCTGCCGTGGTCCTTGAACCGGGAGGTTCAAGTGGGGCCGAAACGGGGCTTCAGGCTTTCCGCTCGTGGACGGACATGCACACCGCGATCCGGAATACGGCCCCGAGGTGCATAAAGCATAGGCTCAAGGGAATATCTGGCTCGCTGTCGAACACCGCAGGGGATGCCTGCCATTAAGGCTAAACCCGGACGGCCCCAAGTACAAGGGGGTGGCGTCAGTATGTTAGTCCAAAGCAGTAATGTCCCCTTTTGATTTCGGGAGGGGTGGTGACAGAGGAGACCATTGCGATGACACAGAAGACGGTGGACCGGCTGGGGGTGGTTCAGCGGGTTGTCGACCGG
>JAKRWE010000020.1 GCA_024712425.1 Chromatiales bacterium | reverse complement strand
TCAAAGCTTTCTTGGGTACATTTTGTCACGGGCAAAACCTTGTTCGGATCCAGTGTAACCAACTGAATTTTAACGAACTACACGGGTTTTGCCCTTTTTATTTGTGAAATATTCGGGTTAGAGGTTCGATCACCCGGGTCTTTTGATCTCGATCAGTTATCAGTGCTTCCCGCCAACCCATAATCGGCCGTATGAAGCCCGATATCAGCACCGCCATGCGCCAGTTGATCGAACAGATCCGCGAGGCGCTGCCTTTCGATGCCTCCGAGGCGCAAGTCTGCCAGGGACCCTGCGAGGGCTGCTCGATGAAGCTGCTGGATTACCTGGACATGGAGCTGCAGGACTGGGAGCAACGCCTGGCTCAGGGCGAAAAGCCGGGCCTGGCCGACTACTCGAAACTAGCTAAAACAGGGCAGCGCGTGCACCGCGTGCTGGAGAAGAACGGGCTGCTGCCCTGCTCGGGCTAGACTCAGGCGGACGCCAGCGCCTTCTGGATCAGCGGCACCAGCGGCTCGGGCAGCTTCAACTTGCCTGAGAGGGCGAAATCGTGCGCCTTGTCCGACATCTTGCGCCAGGACTTGAGGATGATGTCGATCCACTTCGCCTCGTCGTATTCGGGATGCTTGTCGGCGAAGGCCTGCATGTAGTGCTCGATGAAAACCAGTCCGGCGATATCCTCCAGCAGCTGGGTGTCCGGATTGGTGCGCAGCGACTTCTTGCCGACCGCGTTTCGCACCCGCTCGATGCTCTGTTCGTCGTAGCCGGCCTTCTCCATCAGCGCCGCCACCGTGTCCGCGTGGAACTTGTACAGATTGGTGCGCCACAGATGGTATCCCTTCTTGTTCATGGGGTAGTCGCTGCGCGGCGACTTCCAGCGCTCGATGTGCTGGGCGCGAATGGCGATCTGCATCACCTCGTCGGCCTGCGGGTCGAAGCGCTCGAGCATGTCGCTCATGCGCACCGCGTACAGGTGCTCCTTGGGCCATTCCGCGCCATCGTCACCGGTCTCGCGGTTGGGATCCTCACGGTTGGCCTGGTCGATCAGATCGAGGACCTGTTCAAGCTTGGATTGCGACATGACGATACACCCTCAGAAATGCTTGTTCGTGGTCCCGGATTGCAACACAGGGGGACGAGCGATTACACCCACAATAATCCGGTTAATTCCGACCGTTCCGGGACCTGCCCTACCCCTTCCTGGCCCGCGCAAAGGCCTCGGCCAGCGCCCCGTCGGCCTGTTGCGGCGCACGCGATTGACGCGCCTTCGACCTGCCTTTCCCTTTGGCTGACACGGGCTGGCCTTTTTTCGGTGCCTCCGTGCCGGGTTCGTCGGACAGCCGCATGGACAGGCCAATGCGCTTGCGATCGGCATCCACCGCCATCACCTTGACCTTCACCACCTCGCCCGCCTTGACCACCTCGCGCGGGACCTTGACGAATTTCTCGCTCATGGCGGAGATGTGCACCAGTCCGTCCTGGTGCACCCCGATATCCACGAAGGCGCCGAAGTTGGTGACATTGGTGATCACGCCTTCCAGGATCATGCCCTGCTCCAGGTCGGCCAGTTTCTCCACCCCGTCGCGGAACTCAGCGGTCCGGAACTCGGGACGCGGATCCCGCCCCGGCTTCTCCAGCTCGGCCAGGATGTCGCGCACCGTGGGCTCGCCAAAGCGCTCGTCGGTAAAGCGCGCAGGGTCTAGGCGACGCAGGAAGGCCCCATCACCGACCAACTGGCGGATATCGCGTCCGGTCTCGCGCTGGATGCGTTCCACCACCGGATAGGCCTCGGGATGCACTGCCGAGGCGTCCAGGGGGTTGCTGCCATTGGCGATGCGCAGAAAACCGGCCGCCTGCTCGAAGGTCTTCTCGCCCAGGCGGGGCACCTGTCTGAGCTGGTCGCGATCAGCGAAGGCGCCATGTTCGTCGCGGAAACGCACGATGTTCCCGGCCACGCTCTCGCTCAGACCGGCCACCCGGCGCAACAGTGCCGGCGAGGCGGTGTTTACGTCCACTCCGACCGCGTTCACGCAGTCCTCGACAACGTTGTCCAGGCTGCGCGCCAGCTGTACCTGGCTGACATCGTGCTGGTACTGGCCGACGCCGATGGACTTGGGGTCGATCTTGACCAGCTCCGCCAGCGGGTCCTGCAGGCGGCGCGCAATCGAGGTCGCGCCCCGCAGCGACACGTCCAGATCCGGCAGTTCCTGCGACGCCAGCTCAGAGGCCGAATAGACCGAGGCCCCCGCCTCGCTGACCATGATCCTGTTCAGCTTGAGCTCCGGGTGCCTGTCCAGCAGCTCCGCCGCCAGGCGGTCGGTCTCGCGCGAGGCGGTGCCGTTGCCGATGGCGATCAGCTCGACCGCATGCGCCCGCGCCAGCGCCGCCAGGCGCGCGATGGACTGGTCCCACTGCCTCTTCGGCGGATGCGGATAGATGGTGTCGGTGGCCACCACCTTGCCGGTGGCGTCTATCACCGCCACCTTGACCCCGGTGCGCAGCCCCGGATCGAGACCGATGGTGGCGCGCAGACCGGCCGGTGCGGCCAGCAGCAGGTCGTGCAGGTTGGCCGCAAACACCCGTATGGCCTCGCTCTCGGCTGCCTCGCGCAGGCGGTTCTTGAGTTCCAGGTCCAGCCGGGTCAGGAGTTTGACCCGCCAGGTGAAGCGCACGCACTCGCGCAGCCAGGCGTCCGCCGGACGCCCGAGATCCTCGATGCCGAAGCGCTCGGCGATCATCTGCTCGGGCACGCTGGCGCCGGGAGCGTCCTGTTCGATGTCCAGGTCGAGAAACACGATGCCCTCGTTACGCGCCCGGAACAGGGCCAGGGCCCGGGTGGGACGGGATTTTGCGTATCGGCTGGCTGAATTCGAAATAGTCGGCGAACTTCGCGCCCTCCTTCTCCTTGCCCGCGATCACGTTGCTCTTGAGCAACGCGTTCTGCCACAACCACTCGCGCACCTGGCCACTGAGCTGGGCGTCCTCGGCCCACGTCTCCATCAGTATCTGGCACGCGCCGTCGAGCACCGCCTTGCGGTCGGGAAAGCCGGCCTCCTCGTTAAGGTATTCGCCGGCCATCGTCTCCGGATCCCGCGCGGGGTCCGCCAACAGGGCCTCCACCAGTGCTCCTATCCCCGCCTCACGCGCTATCTGGGCCTTGGTGCGCCGCTTCGGCTTGTGCGACAGGTAGAGGTCCTCCAGTGCTGTCTTGGTCTCGGCCGCGAGGATATCGGCCTTCAGCTGCGGGGTGAGCTTCTCTTGCTCCGCTATCGACTTGAGCACGGCCGTGCGCCGCTCCTCGAGCTCGCGCAGATAACCCAGGCGTTCCTCCAACAGGCGCAGCTGGGCATCGTCCAGACCACCGGTCACCTCCTTGCGGTAACGGGCGACGAAGGGGATGGTCGCCCCCTCGTCCAGCAGCTGCATGGCCGCCTCGACCTGGGCAGGCCGGGCAGCGAGTTCGCGGGCGATTCTTTCGGCAATAGGGGGGGCAAGACGGATTCCTCGTACATATGGCCAACAGGAGCGGGACTTTACGGCATAATCTGCGCCTGGTTCCACCGGCATCCCACACCCATGTCCAACATCCATCCCAGCGCCATCATCGGCGACACGGCCAGGATAGACCCCAGCGCCCGCATCGGCCCCTTCTGCATCGTCGAGGACGGCGCCGAGATCGGCCCCGGCTGCGTGCTGGACAGCCATGTACGGGTGTTATCCCCCGTACGCATGGGCGCCAACAACCGCATTTGCCATGGCGCCGCGATCGGCGCCGAACCGCAGGACCTCGGCTACACCCCGGACAAGGCGCGCCCGCTGGTGATCGGTGAAGGCAATCACTTCAAGGAGAACGTGGTCATCAGCAGTGGGGTAAAGGAGGCGCACGGCAGCGTGATCGGGAACCACAACTACTTCATGAATGGCGCCCATACCGGTCACGACTGCGTGATCGGTGGCCACAACATCCTCGGCCCGAATGCCGCTGTCGGCGGCCACGTCGAGATCGCCGATCGCACCTTTCTGTCCGGCCTGGTGGCAGTGCACCAGTTCTGTCGCATCGGTTCCTATGTCATGGTGGGCGGGGTCAGCGGGGTGCGCCAGGACATCCCGCCCTACTGCATGGCCAATGGCCAGTACGCCCGTTTCGTCGGGCTCAATATCGTCGGCCTGCGCCGCAACGGCTTCAGCCAGGCGCAGCGCAGCGCCATCAAGCGGGCCTACCGCCTGCTGTTCCGCGCCGGACTGAAACGGGAGGCGGCCCTGGAGCAGCTCCGCGCCCTGCCCGACTCCCCGGAGCTGGATCACATCCTGCAATTCGTCGGAAACGCAAAACGTGGCCTGATCGCTGCAGAATAGTAGAATGCGCCCCCTGATCATCGCCCACTGAGTGAGAACACCCCAATGGATATCCTTGTCATCGGCAATGGCGGGCGCGAGCATGCGCTGGCCTGGAAAGCGGCCCAGTCGGAACTTGCCGACACCGTCTATGTCGCCCCCGGCAACGCCGGAACCGCATTGGAACCCGGCCTCGAAAACATCGCCATCGGGGTCGACGACATCGACGAGCTGAAGCGCTTTGCCCTGGACAGGGCGATCGGGCTGACCATCGTCGGCCCGGAGGCGCCGCTGGTGGACGGTATCGTGGACGCCTTCACCGCAGCCGGTCTCAAGTGCTTCGGGCCCAGCCAGCAGGCCGCGCAACTGGAAGGCTCCAAGTCCTTTACCAAGGCGTTCCTGGCGCGCCACGACATCCCCACCGCGGATTACCAGGTATTCACCGAGGTCGAGCCCGCGCTGGCCTATATCGAAGAAAAAGGCGCGCCGATCGTGATCAAGGCCGACGGTCTGGCCGCCGGCAAGGGCGTGATCGTGACCATGGACCGCGATGCCGCCGAAAGCGCAGTGCGCGACATGCTGGCCGGGAATGCCTTCGGCGACGCCGGCCACCGGGTGGTGATCGAGGAATACCTCGAAGGCGAGGAGGCCAGCTTCATCGTCATGGCGGATGGCGAGCATGTCCTGGCGATGGCCACCAGCCAGGACCACAAGCGGGTGGGCGATGGCGATACCGGCCCCAACACCGGCGGCATGGGTGCCTACTCCCCGGCGCCGGTGGTGACCGACGCGATCCACCAGCGCATCATGGACCAGGTGATCACCCCCACCATCCGGGGCATGGCCAGCGAGGGGCGGCCCTATACCGGTTTCCTGTACGCGGGCCTGATGATCACCGCTGACGGCACCCCCAAGGTGATCGAATACAACTGCCGCTTCGGCGATCCGGAGACCCAGCCCATCATGCTGCGCATGCGCTCGGATCTCGTCGCCCACTGCATCGCGGCACTCGAGGGCAAACTCGACGGGGAGCAGACCGAATGGGACCCGCGGCCGGCGCTCGGCGTGGTGCTGGCCGCCGGCGGTTACCCCGGCAGCTATACCAAGGGCCTGCCCATCAAGGGCCTGCCGGAGGAGGCGGAAGCCGATCGCAAGGTATTCCATGCCGGCACCGCGTTGAGCGGGGACGGCGTGGTGGTCACCGCCGGCGGCCGGGTACTGTGCGCCACTGCCCTGGGCGACAGCGTACGCGAGGCCCAGCAGGCGGCCTACGAACTGGCCGGCAGAATCAGCTGGGAGGGCGTGTTCTACCGCAGGGACATCGGCTTCCGCGCGATCGACCGCGAGCTGGCCGGGAGGCAGGACTGAGCATGGCCATCAGTCGCTGCAACTTGGTCGGCGCCCGCCTGATGCTGGGCATCGCGCTGATGATCGTCTCCTACATGATGCTCACCCCAAGGCCGCCACAGCCCGAGTTTCTGGCATTCTGGCAGGCCGACAAGCTGGCGCACATGTGCAGCTTCCTGCTGCTGTCACTGCTCGCCGATGCAGGCTGGGCCGAGTCCGGCTTCGGTCCGCGCAAATACCTGCCCCTGCTGGCCTATGGGATCGTGCTAGAGGGCCTGCAGCACTTCGTGCCCGGGCGCGATGTCAGTGCCTGGGACCTGCTGGCCAACGCCAGCGGGATCATGCTCTATGGCCTGGCGGCCCTGCCCATACTGCGCAAGGCCCGTATCCGCTGATGCCCATCCGGCATGACGAGGCCACCCTGGCGAAAAACCCGAACGGCTATTGCGGTCTCGGCGGCTGCGGGGTCGGGTTGGAATAATTCCACCCACCGTCGCGCATCGGGAGCGTTAGCGGTACTTGATGCGGATCTCGTCCCGGGGACCGGTGCCTGTGAAGGCCATCAGGACACGGGGACGCTCGAAGTAACCGTTACCGACCGTATTGAAGTGCAGCCCGGTCCCTATCTCCATCATCGCGGCAGCCTCGCCAGTGTCCTCGAACTGCGACACGAAGGCCGCGCGAAACTCGTAGACGCCCTGGGGAGCCAGCTGGCCACGCCGTTCCAGCACGGGATAACAAACGCCATGTGAGATCAGAACCGTTTTCGCCCTGTCCAGCAGCTCAGACGTGCCCTGGTCGAGGAAAGTGGCCGCTATCCGAACACTCCAGCCATGCAGGCTGCCCTTGTCCCAGCGGCGTATGCTCTCGATATCGCAGTTCAGATCGAGCTGTTTCATCTTGGGCGAAGGCGTCATCCTGGCGGGATAAGCAACCACCGACATCGCCTGGTACTCGGGGGTCAGCACCCCGATCTGGATGTTGTAGAGCAGATTTCCTTTCAGCTTTTTGAAGTGCACGGGCGTCTCCGGCAGACGGGCCTGGATATCGACGCTCGCATGGTTGATCGGCCGGCTGAATTCCCGAAGCAGCCGCGGCTTGCGCAGAGGCCGCGTCGGGTAATGTGGCTGGGACGCCTGGTACCGCTGGCGCGCCACGTCCGAGCTGTCCCAGGGCCCGAATTCGTTCATCGCCCCCCAGGGGGTCATGACATTCTCCGCCGGCGCCAACCCGGGAACAGCCATCACGGCAAGTGCAACGAGGCCAGACAGTTTCCAGTTCATTGTGGATTCTCCATCGATAGATTTAGGGATATTAATGATTCTACTTTGTCGGCGGGTTTCCTACTGCACCCGCCCCGGCGCGTCCCCGGCTCCCTTGACGAACAGGGCCGCTGCATCCACCGCATCGAAGCGGTAGCTGGCATTGCAGAATTCGCAATTGACCTCGATGCTGCCCATCTCGTCCAGGATCTGCGCCACCTCACCCTCGCCAATCGCCACCAAGGCCTGGCCGACCCGCTCCCGCGAACAGCCGCAACGGAAGGCCATGGGCTCCGGTTCGAACAGGCGCACCGATTCCTCGTGGAACAGACGGTGCAGCAGTTCCTCCACGTCCAGCGACAGGAGCTCGTCTTCACGGATGGTCTGCGCCAGCATGAGCACCCGCTGCCAGTCCTCGTCGTCACTACCCTCTCCCGGCAGGCGTTGCAGGAACAGGCCGCAGGCCACCCTGCTGTCCGCCGCCAGCCACAGCCGCGTCGGCAGTTGTTCGGATTGAGCGAAATAGTGCTCCACGGCACCGGCCACGCCACCACCCTCGACCGGCACGATGCCCTGGTAGCGCTCGCCATCGGGCGACTCGGCGGTCAGCACCAGGCGCGCATGGCCCAGTATCCTGTCGCCATCCAGCCCGGTGCCGTCGGCCTGCGGTTCGAAACTCGCCATGCCACGCAGGGTGCCCTGGTCGGCGGCCTGCGCCACCAGTGAGCGCAGTACGCCATCACCCTGGATCTGCATCACCAGGGAGTCCTTGAACTTGATCGTCGCCGAGAGTAGCGAAACGGCCGCCAGGGCCTCGCCCAGAGGCTGCTCCACCAGCCTCGGATAGTCATGTTTTTCCCGCACCGCCTGCCAGCTGGCGGCCAGGCGCACGAACTCGCCGCGCACCCCGAAGTCCTCGAACACGAAGCGGTACAGATAATCGTTGTCCTTGTCACTCATGAGATTCTGCTACTTTTCGGATATGTCGTTTTCTCTGCCCAGAACCCGCTCTGCCTGGAACACGGCTGCCTTCGCAGCCGCTTTCAAGGAAGAAATCGCCGGTGTCGACCCCGCACGATTGCCGCTGCTCCGGCTGCTGCAACATGGCAGCGAGATCGTGGGTACACCGCAGTTTATGCCACTGGGCTCGGCGATGGATGGAAATATCCTGCATCTGCGCACCGGGGTCTTCCTGCATTCGATCCTCAGTGGCTGCAGCTGCGCGGACGACCCCACCCCGATCGACACCCGCAACGAATACGGCGAACTCGAACTGCTGATCGGGCAGGACGGCAGGATCATCGAAATCCGCGCCCTGTAGCACCGCCGTCAGGGCATATCCGGCCGGATCGATCGCCATGCCGGGTGCGCACCGATCAGGCGTAGCGCCTCGGCGAGCAAGCCCTTCCCCGGCTCGGTCCGGTGCCAGGTGGAGGCGCCGGATGGATGCGGCAGGGGGATGCAATCCAGCGCCCGCCCAAAACAGTCGATCCGATGTACCTGGCCAATCACCTCGGTCAGGCGGTTCACCGGAAGATACTGGGCAATGGCAAGCTTGCCGACCGGAATCAACAGCTGCGGACGGATCAGTTCACATTCATCCTTCAGCCAGACCCTGCAGTTGTCCACCTCCTGCAGGGACGGGACCCGGTCGCCACCGCGGGCCTTCTTGCCCGGAAAACAACGACAGACCGCGGCCATGTAGACCCGCGCCCGCACCTGCTGCTCGTCCAGCCCGATGCTTTCCAGCCACTTGAACAGGGTCTTGCCCGCGGTCCAGGCAAACGGCCGCTGCAGCTTCGGCTCCTTGTCCCCCGGGGCCTGTCCGAGCAGCAGCACCGGCGACACCACCGCCTGCCCGGTAACCGGCGGCCCCGTCATGTCCGGGCATTTGTGGCAGGCCTTGAGGCGCACCTGGTGTTGCATCAGGGCTTGAACAGGATCACGCAAGATTGGAAACTCACTGTTTCAAAAACCAAGGAGTATACGATGTTCGAATCCATGCTCGGCCTGGGGCTGTTCGGCATGCTGCTGGTGGCCTTCATCTGGTGGCTGCCAGTGATCCTGATCGCCCGTTCCGACAAAACCCATGGCGGAGAGAAGCTGGTGTGGATCCTGCTGATCTTTTTCTTCTCCTGGTTCTCGTGGATCCTGTACGCCCTGCTGGCACCGATCAGCCAGAAGGAGATCTGAAATGCGCGCTGCACAGATGACGGCCGTCGGCAGTCCCGATGTCCTGAGACCGGTCGATCTGCCGGAACTGCAGATCAGCTCCCCTAGCCAGATCAAAGTGCGCCTGCATGCGGCGGGCGTGAATCCCATCGACACCAAGATCCGCTCGCGCGGCCTGTTCTACGGTGCCGAGCCCCGGCCATCCTGGGCTGCGACGGCGCCGGCGAGGTCATTGAAACCGGCGATGCAGTAGACCGCTTCCGGGTCGGCGACCGGGTCTGGTTCTGCCATGGTGGCCTGGGGCGCGAACCCGGCAACTACGCCGAGTATACGGTCATCGAGCAGGCCGAGGCCGAACCCATGCCGGAGACCCTCGACTATGCACACGCCGCTGCCGGGCCGCTGGTACTGATCACCGCCTGGGAGGCGCTGTTCGACCAGGGACGACTGCAGGCCGGCGAGACCGTATTGATCCATGCCGGCGCCGGTGGCGTGGGCCACGTCGCCATCCAGCTCGCCAAGGCGCGCGGCGCGCGGGTTCTGACCACCGCCGGCACCGGGGAAAGCATAGAACTGGTGCGCGACCTGGGCGCCGACGAGGTCATCGACTACCGCGACGGTGATGTCAGCGCCCGTGTCATCGAGCTGACCGCAGGATACGGGGTGGACCTGTGCCTGGAGAGCGTCGGCCCGCAGGTGTTCCGCGACAGCATCGGGGCAATGGCACCCTACGGCCGCCTGGTCACACTGCTCGACCCCGGCAGCGACCTCGACCTGTCACAGGCACGCACCAAGAACCTGTCGATTGCCTTTACCCTGATGCTCACGCCCATGCTCATGGACCTCGCCGGACCACGCGCCCACCACGGGGAGATCCTGCGCGAATGCGCCGCCCTGATCGACGACGCAAAGCTGCGCATTCACATCGGCCGGACCTTCCCGCTGGAAGAGGCCGCACAGGCCCATGAACAGATCGCCAGCGGGCATACCCATGGCAAGATCGTGCTGGAAATCTGAGCATTCCCGGAGGATGGCCGACCGCTTACAATCAGCGAATGAAAGACACGCCCTGGTCCCGTCCGCCCAAATCCCTGCTGCGCAAGGTCGGCCGCGCCATCGCCGATTACGGGATGATCCGCGAAGGCGACCGTATCCTGCTCGGTGTATCCGGCGGCAAGGACTCGCTGTCGCTGCTTCAAGTCCTGATGCACCTGCAGAGTTACGCCCCGGTTGAATTCGGACTGGGGGTGATCACGGTAGACCCCGAGGTCGAGGGATTCGATCCGCACTCCCTGACCGCCTACTATGAACGCCTCGGCGTGCCCTGGCACTATGCGGAACAACCGATCATGGAAGACGCCCGATCCCGCATGAGCGGCGACTCCTTCTGCGCCTACTGCGCGCGCATGAAGCGGGGCATCATGTATTCCACCTGCCGCGAACACGGCTACAACGTGCTCGCGCTGGCCCAACACCTTGACGACCTGGCCGAGAGCTTTCTGATGTCGGCCTTCCACCAGGGCCGGCTGGGCACCATGAAGGCCTGTTACACCAACGATGCGGGCGATGTGCGGGTGATCCGCCCGCTGGTGTACGTGCGCGAGACCCAGACCGCCGCCTTCGCCGCCGAGGCTGCGCTGCCCATCATCCCCGACTCCTGTCCTGCCTGCTTCTCCGCGCCCACCCAGCGCGCCCACTTCAAGATCCTGCTGGCACAGGAGGAGCGCGACAATCCCCAGCTGTTCGCGAAACTCCTGCATGCCATGCGCCCGCTGATGGCCGGCGACTGAGCCTGCCGAGCCCGCGAAAAATCCCGCTCAAGTTTCTCCTCCACGCTCCGATATACCGGTTACTGAACGCACGCATTGGTTTGCGCGCCCCGTTGAAACAAACCGTCAGGAGATATACGGATGAAAACCATCACCCGCCTCATAGGCATCGCTCTGCTCACCCTGTTCGCCGACACCACCTTCGCCAAGGAATCTCCCATGAACGTGGAAGGCGCCACTACCGTGGACACCGCCAAGACACATGAACTGTTCAATCAGGAAGTCGCCTTCGTCGACGCCCGCAAGGACAGCGACTGGGATGCCGGACGCATCCCCGGGGCCATTCACCTGGATGTAAAGAAGGCGTTGAACGAGAACGCGCTCGCGGCCGAGGTCAAAAAGGACGAGCCGGTCGTATTCTATTGCAACGGCCACAGCTGCATGCGCAGCTCCAAGGCTTCCGCCATGGCGGTCGGCTGAGGCTGGAAGAAGGTCTACTACTACCGGGACGGCTTCCCCGCATGGAAGGCCGCGGGCAACCCCGTCGAATAAAACCGCTGTGCATACGCATCACCGGGAGCACCGGTGATGCCGCCCTGGAGCCCTCATGATGAAGACATGGTCATTGAAAACCCACCTGCAACTGCCCAGCCTGGCAGGCCTGCTGATACTGGCGATCTCGTTCTGGACCGGGCAGTCCTTCCTGACCCGATAGAGCCACGAGCAACTCGCCAGGAGCACGATCAACAACCAGCAGGCCCTGTGGAACGCCATGCTGGACGCACGGCGAAATACGATTCAGGACGAAGCCAAGGCACTGACCCGCAGCCGCGATACCATCAAGGCGCTCAAGGCCGGTGACAAAGCGGTGCTTGCGGAAAGTGCCTTACCAACCTTTCGCCGCCTCCAGGCCGGCGGAAAAATCGATGGCATGATCATCGCGGACAAACAGGAAAGTATCCTGCTGAACACCGCTGGTGACAGCGCTGTCGGAAACGGCGTCCGGCAGTTCATGCAGCGCATCGCCTCCAGAAAGAAGAACCTGACCGACATCGCCACCCTGGGCAACGGTTCGCAGATCCTGCTGGTCGGCTTCCCGCTATACTCCCGTGGCAAGCCGGTAGGCGCAGGTGCTTTCTACCTGGGGTTGGACAGAGTAGCGGGTGAACTGGCCAAAAACGGTTCTTTCGACACGGCCCTGCTTTCAGCCGGCGGTGACATCCTGTACAGCTCCAGCGATGAATCCAACCTGGACATCAATGATCTTCCCGGACTGGAATCGGCCGCGTATGTCCACCTCAAGGAAGGCGATCAGACTTGGGCCACCACCCTGCTGCCCCTGCTCGACCAGCAGAGCAAGCTCAATGGCGCCCTGCTGATCCAGACCAACACGACCGCTGCGGCCAATGCCATCCAGCGGGTCGAATGGATCGAAGGCGCTGCCAACATCGGGGTACTGATCCTCATGGGGCTGCTGATTTCCTGGCAGATGACCTGTGCCTTCAAGCCCTTGAAGAAGGCCATGGTCGCGATCCACGCCATCGCCGAGGACGACCTGTCCAACGAAATCGAGTGCGATTCCCGCAACGAGATCGCGGAGATGCTCGAAGGCATGGCCGAGATGCGCAAGCAGTTGCGTGGGATCGTCCAGTCCCTGCTGGAAAACACCAGTGTCCTGCAGGGCGTGGCAAACGAGGCGAGCGCCATCGCCGCCGAGTCCAGTGAGGGGGCCAGCCGCCAGCAGAGCGAGACCCAGAGCGTTGCCACCGCCATGACCGAGATGGCCAGCACCGTCATGGAGGTCGCCAACAGCGCGTCCACCGCGGCCAACGCCGCGGATGAGGCGAATCAACGCGCCAGCGAGGGAGATGCCGCGGTACAGGACGTGCAAAAGAGCATCGAGCAACTGGCAGGCAAGGTACAGTCAGGGGCCGACGCCATTCGCCAGGTGGAGCAGGAATCGGATGCCATCGGTCAGATCCTGGACGTCATCCGGGGCATAGCCGAACAGACCAACCTGCTGGCGCTCAACGCGGCCATCGAGGCGGCGCGCGCTGGCGAACAGGGGCGCGGCTTTGCCGTGGTCGCGGACGAGGTTCGCACCCTTGCCAGCCGCACCCAGGACTCCACCAGCGAGATCCAGGCGATGATCGAGCGCCTGCAGAGCGGCACCCAGCAGGCGGTCAGCGTGATGGAGGAAAGCCAGGAGCGGGCCAGCGGCACGGTCGGCCAGGCCCAGGCTGCCAGCACGGTGATACAGGCAATCACCAACGCGGTCAGCCAGATCTCGATGATGAACACCCAGATCGCGACCGCCGCCGAGCAGCAGAGCGCGGTCGCGGAAGAGATCAACCGTTCGGTAGTCAATATATCGGGCATCGCAGAGGAAACGGCCGAAGGTGCGCAACGGGCGACCGCCGCCAACGAGCGTGTCAGTCAGCTGGCCGACGAACTGCAGGGCCTGACCACCCGTTTCAGGCTGTAACGACATTGCGCGGGTGGCCGTTCAGAAAGCCCGCGATATTCTCCACCGTCTGGTCGACCACGTTCTGCCGCGCCTGGCGTCCGGCCCAGGCGGTGTGTGGCGTGAGCAGCAGATTTGGATATCCGGCGCGAGCAGCGGATGATCCAGCGGTGGCGGCTCCCTGTCCAGCACGTCCAGCGCCGCCCCACCTATCGTACCGATCCGCAGGGCCTGCGCCAGCGCCCGGTTGTCCACCACCGCCCCTCGTGCCGTATTGATCAACAGCGCATGCGGCTGCATCAGCGCCAACCGGCGCGCATCGATCAGTCCCTCGGTATTCGGCGCCAGCGGGATGTGCAGGGACACAACATCCGATCGCGCCAGCACCTCGTCCAACGGCAGACGGCCGGATACGGGTTCACCGCCCGGTCGCTGTGAGATCAGGATCTGCATGCCGAAGGCACGCGCCAGGCGCTCCACGCCCCGCCCGAGTTCACCGTAACCCACGATGCCCAGGGTCATCTCCCGCAACTCGCGCACCGGGTAGTCCAGCAGGCAAAACTGGCTGCTGCGGCTCCAGTCGCCACGCTTTACCGCGGCGTCGTATTGCAGCAGCCGGGTGTGATGGGCCAGTATCAGGCTCATCACATGCTGGGCCACGCTGTCGGTCGCGTAGCCGGTCACATTGCTGACCGTTATACCCCGTTCGGCGGCAACCGCCAGATCGATGTTGTTGGTGCCCGTTGCAGTGATACAGATCAGCTTCAGCCGCGGCGCTGCCCGTAGCGTGGCCTGATCCAGCACCACCTTGTTGAGCACCACCACCTCGGCATCGGCAATATGCTGCAGGCGTTGCGCCTGCGTGGTGGACGCAAACATCCGCCATTCCGGCAACACCGCCTTCAGGCCCGCCAGATCCAGATCGGCGTCGTGCAGGCTGGCGAGATCGAGAAACACCCCTTTTGGCATCATGGAATCCACTTATTCCCACGTCGATCCGCTAAAATGCCGCTTTGCGCCCGACCCTGCAAGCCCCATGGAACGTATTCGCGAGATCCCCTACAACTACACCTCGTTCTCCGACCGCGAGATCGTCATCCGCTATCTCGGTGAAGAGAACTGGCAACTGATCGAGCGCCTGCGGGGCACGCGCCGCACCGGACGTTCCGCACGCATGCTGTTCGAGGTGCTCGGCGACATGTGGGTGGTGGAGCGCAACCCCTACCTGCAGGACGACCTGATCAACGACCCGGTGCGCCGCAACGCCCTAATCGACGCACTGAATCACCGCCTGCGCCAGTTCGAGCAGCGCCTCAACGACAACAGCGATGCGGCGCAGCTGCTGCACGCGGCGCAGGAGGCGGTGGACCGTTTTTCCAACTGCTTTGCTGAACGCACCCAGCTGCGCGGCCGGGTAAAACGCGCCCTGTCCAGGATCACCCGCAGCGACAACATCGATTTCAGCGGGCTGGCGCGGGTCTCACACGCAACGGATGCCACCGACTGGCGGGTGGAGACCCCCTTCGTGGTGATCTCGCCCGACCGGGAAGAGGAGGTCGCGGCAATCGTGCGCACCTGCATCGATTGCGGACTCAGCCTGATTCCACGCGGCGGGGGCACCGGCTACACCGGCTCCGCGGTACCGCTGGATGCGCACTGCGCCGTGATCAACACCGAGAAGCTGGAGGTCCTGTCCGGGATCGAAGAGCTGACGCTGCCGGGCGTGGACGGCACGGTTCCCACGGTGCGCACTGGCGCCGGCGTGGTCACCCGTCGCGTATCGGACCTGGCCGAACGGCATGGCCTGGCCTTCGCGGTCGATCCCACCTCGCAGGACGCCTCCACCATCGGCGGCAACATCGCCATGAACGCCGGTGGCAAGAAGGCCGTGTTGTGGGGCACCACGCTCGACAACCTCGCCAGCTGGCGCATGGTCACGCCACAGGGCGACTGGCTGGAGGTGACCCGCCTGGATCACAACCTGGGCAAGATCCACGAACAGGCGCAGGTGCGCTTCTCCATCCAGCGCTACCACCAGGACGGCAAGACGGCCAAGGGCGAGGGCGAGCTGCTGGAGCTGCCCGGCAGCGCCTTCCGCAAGGCCGGGCTGGGCAAGGACGTCACCGACAAGTTCCTGTCCGGCCTGCCGGGCGTGCAGAAGGAAGGCTGCGACGGCCTGATCACCTCGGCACGCTTCGTGTTGCACCGCATGCCGGCGCATGGCCGCACCCTGTGCCTGGAGTTCTTCGGCAATGACCTCGGCACGGCGGTGCCCGCCATCGTCGAGATCACGGAGTTCATCCGCCACACAGACGGGGTTCTGATCGCCGGCCTGGAACACCTGGACGAACGCTACGTCAAGGCGGTCGGCTACAGCACCAAGGCGGCGCGCCGGGACACCCCCAAGATGGTCCTGATCGCGGACCTGGTATGCGATGACGAACAGGCCCTGGGACGTGCCGCCAGCGAGGTGGTACGGCTGGCGAACGCGCGCGAGGCGGAAGGCTTTATCGCGGTCAGCCCGGACGCGCGCAGAAAGTTCTGGGCGGACCGCGCGCGCACCGCGGCCATCTCGGCCCATACCAACGCCTTCAAGATCAACGAGGACGTGGTCATCCCACTGGAACGCCTTGCCGACTACAGCCGCGGCATCGAGCGGATCAATATCGAACAGTCGATCGCCAACAAGCTGGAGAGCCTGGCGGCCTTCCGCCGCATCATCGCAGAGGCGCTCCCCGCCGCGGGCGAGCAGGCCGAGATCACCGGCAACAAACTGGACCTGGCCCTGCAGGTGCTGGACGAGGTCGAGTCGCGCTGGCAGACGCTGCTCGGGGAGCTGGACAGTCCCGCACAATCGGTAACGGCGCTGCTGGCAGAGGAGCGCGCCCGCATCGGCGACGGGGACTTGGTCATCGACATGCTGTTGCGACGGGACATCGATGTCTCCTACCGGCGCGAGCTGAAAGCGCCGCTGCGCGAGATCTTCCAGGGCAGCGAACTCGAACCGCTGCGCGAGAAGCTGCGCGCGGCGCACGCACGGATCAAGAACGAACGCCTGTTCGTGGCCCTGCACATGCACGCCGGCGACGGCAACGTGCATACCAACATCCCGGTGCATTCCGACAACTACCACATGCTGCGCGAGGCGGATCGCATTGTGGACCGGATCATGCAGCTGGCCCAGTCGCTCGATGGCGTGATATCGGGCGAGCACGGCATCGGTCTGACCAAGATCCAGTACCTGGAACCCGACAAGCTGGCCGCCTTTGTCGAATACAAGCAGCAGGTCGACCCGGAACAGCATTTCAATCGCGGCAAGCTGATGCCCGGCTCCGGGCTGGAAGGCGCCTACACGCCCTCGCTGCGCCTGGTGCAGCAGGAGGCCATCATCCTCGAGCAAAGCGAACTGGGCGAGCTCAACGACGACATCAAGCACTGTCTGCGCTGCGGCAAGTGCAAGCCCGGGTGCATGACCCACGTGCCGCGCGCCAACCTGCTGTACTCACCACGCAACAAGATTCTCGGCACCGGCCTGATCATCGAGGCCTTCCTGTACGAGGAGCAGACCCGGCGCGGCATCTCGCTGGACCACTTCGACGAAATGAACGACATCGCCGACCACTGCACGGTGTGCCACAAATGCCTCACGCCCTGTCCGGTCGACATCGATTTCGGTGATATCACTATCCGCATGCGCAAGATCCTCACCCAGGCCGGCAAGAAACGCTTCAACCCGGGCACCTGGGCCGCCATGCAGTTTCTCAACGCCACCAACCCCACCACCATCAAGGCCTTGCGCAAGGGCATGCTGGAGTGGGGCTTCAAGGGCATCAACCTCGCCCATGGACTGGCACAGAAGAGCGGCCTGCTGGGCAGGCCCGGACGCATCCCGCAGGCCACCACCGGCAAACCCAAGGCAACCGGGATCGCAGTGGAACTGGTACGCCGGCCGATCCGGGTGGAACTGCCAAAGCGCTCCTACCGCGCCGAGCTGGGACTGGAGGACGCCAACCATGTTCCCATCCTGCGTGACCCGGCACGCAACACCGAGGACAGCGACGCGGTCTTCTACTTCCCGGGCTGTGGCTCCGAACGCCTGTTCTCCGATGTGGGCCTGGCCACGCTCGCCATGCTCTACGAGAGCGGCGCCCAGACCGTACTGCCGCCGGGCTACCTGTGCTGCGGTTATCCGCAGACCAGCGCCGGCATGCACGAGAAGGGTCAGAAGATAACCACCGACAATCGGGTGCTGTTCCATCGCATGGCCAACACCCTCAACTACATGGACATTCGCACGGTACTGGTCTCCTGCGGCACCTGCATGGATCAGCTGCTGAAATACGAGTTCGAAAAGATCTTCCCCGGCTGCCGGCTGCTGGATATCCATGAATACCTGATGAAGAAGGGGCTGTGCCTGCATGATGCCGACACCGCCTCCAGCAGTGATCCTGCAGTGGAAGGCGGGATGCAATACCTGTTGCACGACCCCTGCCACAGCCCAATGAAGCACTACCAGCCCACCGAGGTGGCTGCGCAGCTGCTCGGCAGTGAGGTGCGTCTCTCCGAGCGCTGTTGCGGCGAGGCCGGGACCCTGGGCACCGCACGTCCGGATATCGCCAACCAGCTGCGCTACCGCAAGAGCGAGGAACTGCGCCGGGGCATCCGCGAACTGACCGGCAGGGAACACGCCGATGACCGGGTGAAGCTGCTGACCAGCTGTCCCGCCTGCCAGCAGGGGCTGGTGCGCTATGCCGACGAGACCGGCCTGCAGACGGACTACATCGTGGTCGAGCTGGTGCGCGAGCGCTTCGGCGAAAACTGGCAGCAGCTGTTCATCGAGCGCATCCGCAATGGCGGCGTCGAACAGGTCCTGTTGTAGGCACACACCGGAGCGAGGATCATGATCTCCAGCAGCGACGCCCTGCAACGACTCCGTGAAGGCAATGCCCGCTTCGCCCGCGGACAGGGAGACACCGCCAGTCTGTGCCAGGTGGACCGCCGCCAGTCCTTGGCCGGCGGACAGACCCCCCTTCGCCATCATCCTCGGCTGCTCGGACTCTCGGGTACCCGCTGAACTGGTATTCGACCAGAGCCTGGGCGACCTGTTCGTGATCCGCGTGGCCGGCAATATCGTGGCGCCGTCCCAGGTCGGCAGTATCGAGTTTGCAGCAGAGCGCTTCGGGACGCCCCTGGTCGTGGTACTCGGGCATTCGCAGTGCGGTGCGGTATGCGCGACCCTGGAGGAGCTGGAACGCCCGGCCAATTCACGCTCACCCAACCTGAGCAGCATCGTGGACCGGATCCGTCCTGCGGTGGAGCCCCTGCTCGATACCGGTCACGACAGGGACCGCGACGAACTGATCGCGCGGGCAGTGCATGCCAACATCCGCAAAGCCACCGACCAACTGCGGCATGGCTCCGCCATACTCGAGCGCCTGATCCGGGAGCGACGGCTACTGGTGGCCGGTGCGCATTATTCCCTGGAGACCGGGCTGGTGGAATTCCTGGACGGGGCCTAATCCCGGGCAGGCCCGGAAGTATTGACATTTAAGAAAATGCTTATATACTTTCGCTCCATCGACAGGCAGTATCGTCGAACCAGTTTTCACATTTATGGGTACCAGGGGATATACCAATGAAAAAGATCATCGCCATCGCCGCCATCATCGCTTCTGCCCAGGCCTCCGCCTTCTGGGGCTGGAACAATGACAACAGCAGCAGCAACGGCGCCTACAACGGCAACGGCGACTTCGCTGGCAACGGCACCGGCGAAGGTGAGGCCACCTTCTCCATGACCTTCACCGGCAAGGGCAAGACCCACGGCAACTTCAAGGGCAACGGCGACAGCAACGGCAACTGGACCGGCTACGGCTATGATGCGCCCTACTACTACGGCTACGCACCTTACGGCACGCCGGTCGCTCCGGCAGGCGCACCGGTTGCCCCGGCCGCCAAGTAATCGCCCCGGCCGAGTGAGCGAAAGACCCCGTACCCGCGGGTACGGGGCTTTTTTGTGCCTGCCGGACCGCGGCATGTGCATACCCGTCCAGGAACCTTTACTGTCCGAACCCGCCTTAGACAGCATGACCCCACAAGGAGATGCCCATGCCTCGTCCGCTCCTGCTGCTGCTCTTGTTCCTGCCGGCCCTGCCCGTGCTCGCCGACACCCCGCCCGCCTACAATCGCGTCACCCTGTCCGAGAACGCCAGCACCGAGGTGCACAACGACCAGATGGTCGCGGTCCTGTTCAGTCAATACGAGGGGCATGACGCCACCCGCCTGGCCGCGCAGGTGAATCGCGATATCAGCGAAGCCATCGGCGTCGCGAAGAAAACGCCGGGTATCGAGGTCAGCACCCAGTCCTACCGCACCTCGCCGATCTACGACAAACGCCGGATCAAGGGCTGGCGGGTATTCCAGTCCATCCGACTGAAAAGCACCGACAGCGGGCGGCTGGGCAAACTGCTCGGCGACCTGCAGAAAAGGCTGAAACTGCAATCGCTGGGTTACCAGGTCTCACCCGCCCAACGACGCCGTCACCTCGATGGGCTCATCCGCACCGCCGTCGACCGCTTCAGTCGGCGCGCCCAGATGATTGCCGAAAGCCTTGGCAGAAAGCACTGGCGACTGGTGCGCCTATCGATCAACGACGGGGGAAGCCGGCCGGTACCGGTGATGCGCGCCGGCATGATGGCGGACATGGCCATGGAAAAGGCGGCGCCGGTTTCGATCGAGGCGGGCACGGCCCGCCTCGATGTCAGCGTCAACGGCGAGATCGAACTCAGCGACTGAGTAGATCCTCCATCTGCGCCAGTCGCTGCCAAGCCCCGGCCAGCCCGTGCCGGGGATCCCTGGCCTCCAACAGCGCACGCGCGTGCTCGGCCAGTTCGGCACGCTGGTCGCCATCGAACACCTGCAGCGCAGCAGCCACCGCCGATTCCGACTCACTGAGCAGGGTCGGCACCAGTTCGTCTGCACCGATCAGCGACTCAGGATGCAACAGATCCGCAACCAGGGGCTCGCGCAGCAACTCGAAATGCAGGTTGCGGGCCTGCTCCTCCATCGCCATTTCCTGCATGGCCAGGGGATCACCCTCCGTGTTCGCGCGTATGCTGCGCATGATGACGGTCAGCAACTGCCGGATCGCCTCCTGGTTGCCCTCCTGCTCGTCGGCCAGTCCGGCTGCGGTCTCGTACAGGCGCTCGAGGTCCTCCTTCAGCTTGAGCACCACCTCGGTCTCCTCCTGCGGCTTGAATGCCACCGCCCGCTCCACGGTGCCACGCAGTTCCGTGAGGAAAGCGACCAGATCCTCGTGATCGAGCCGCTGGACCTCCAGCAGGGCCTCGTCATCCGACTCCGGCGGCGCATTGAAAAGCGGGTTGCCCAGACGACGGCGGTAATGGCGCTCGTGGCGACCGGGTCTTTCACTGAAGGGAATAGACATCTTGCGTATCAGTCCTTATGGAAGAGGCCAGCCATTTTACGGGACCTGGCCCCACAGGCCACCCTGCCGACACAGATGCCCCGTATAATCCGCAATCATTATGATCAGAACAATCCTGCCTGCCCTCCTGCTCTGCCTGGCTAGCACCTTTGCTTCAGCAGCCGAAGACCAAAGCCTGACACTGCCCAACGGGGACGAGGTTCCGGCCACCCGCTATCCTGCCGAAGGAAAGCGCCTGTTACTGTGGCTGCCTTCCGAATTCGGGCTGTCGCCCCGCCAGGCCGCCACCGCCAACGGCCTGGCCGAACAGGGCATCGAGGTATGGATACCCGACCTGCACAGCGCCTGGTTCGTTCCACCAGGACGATACAGCCTCAACGACATCGATCCCGCCGCCATCAAATCACTGATCGACACACTGGCAAAGCAGGGCAAGTCGGTCTTCATCCTGAGCGCCGGGCGTACCACCACGCTGGCCCTGCGCGCGCTGCGCCGCTACCAGCTGGACCACCGGAACACCACCCCCATACGCGGTCTCATCAGTATCGGGCCCCGCCTGTTCCTGCACACCCCGCAAGGCGGCGAGGCCGCGGAATTCCTGCCCATCGCCTCCGCCAGCAATGTACCCATCTACATCCTGCAGCCACGCAACACCGGCGGCTTCTGGCGGATCGGCAAGGTGGTGCAGGAATTGGAGCGGGGTGGCGCACCGGTCTTTACCCAGGTGCTCGACGGGGTGCGCGATGGCTTCAACCTGCGCAGCGAATTCACCCGGCAGGAGCTCACCACCACCCGACGGCTGCCCGGCATCCTCGCCCACACGATGGACCTGCTGGACGGCTACGGGGGTCTGCCTGCACAGGCCGCCCCCTGGCCGGGAAAGACCTTGCCCCCGAGGCCAGCCACGCCACCACCCTGCTGCGAAGCTACACCGGCAAGGGCCCGGCTCCCGCGCTGCGACTCCCGCAGCTGGACGGCAGTACACTCGACCTGGCCTCACTCAAAGGCAAGGTGGTGCTGGTCAACTTCTGGGCCACCTGGTGCCCGCCCTGCGTAGAGGAGATCCCGTCGCTGCAGCGGCTGTATCAGGCGAGAAAGGACCGGGGACTGGAGATACTGGCGGTCGAGGTCGGCGATCCGCGTGAGCAGGTGGCCGCTTTTCTCGCCGACAAGCCGGTGCGTTTCCCGGTTCTGCTCGACACCGACGGCAGCCGATTCAAGCAATGGGGCGTACACGCCTTTCCCACCACCTTCGTGCTCGACCGCTCGCTGCGGATCCGATATGCCGGTTTCGGAGCCTTTGCCTGGGACAGCCCGGAGATCATGAAAACCCTCGACGCACTGCTGCTCGAAGACCGCCACAAGAGCACCCTGCCGGCCCCCGGTCGATAGCGGAACGCGGGCCTGTCAGCGGAATTTCGGCGGCGGGTTGGCGCGATACCAGGTCTTGCCCTCGTCATCACTGGCCCACACCTGGTGATCCATGAGCTGGCGCACCACCTGCCGGTCGGTAAGGACATAGTTGATCAGGGCATTCTGCTCCCAGCGCCAGGGGGCGACCTCGTGCATACCGCTCACCTCGTAGTGGGTGACACGGATGGTGTCCATGCCATCGGGATCGTGACCTTGCTCCCGGGTTTGGCAAACACGTACATCTTGCGCAGATCGCCCCAGCGCACGGTGTCCTCGAACACACGCACCTGGATGCCGAGCTGCTTGGGCACCGGGGCATAGGGGTTGGTGGCCATGCAAGCAGCGAGCAGCAGCAAGAGTAAGACGACAATGGATCGACGGTACATAGGCTCTCCCGCGAGACGGTATCGATACATGTTACACCAGCCAACTCGGGTATGATGTGCTCAGCAGTCAGGACCATTCATGAACGAGAACAAGATCCCGGAAAGCGATCCCGTCATTGAAACGCGGATCGGAGACACCCGCATCACCCTGCTCGGTACCGCACATGTATCGCGCAAGAGCGCCGAGGCCGTCGAGCGGATGATCGACAGTGGCGACTACGACGCGGTCGCGGTGGAGTTGTGCGCCAGCCGCCACCATGCCCTGAGCGAGCCCGAGGCGCTGGCCCGGATGGATCTGCTGCAGGTCATGCGCCAGGGCAAAGCCGCCATGGTGACCGCCAACCTGGCCATGGGTGCCTACCAGCAGCGCCTGGCGGAGCAATACGGGATCAAACCGGGCGCCGAGATGCGTGCCGCCATGCACGGCGCCAGCACCCATGAGCTGCCCCTGCTGTTGATCGATCGCGAGATCGGCACCACCCTCAAGCGCACCGCGGCCAACCTGAGCTGGTGGAAGCGCTGGAGCCTGTTCAGCGGCCTGCTGGTCAGCCTGGTCTCACATGAAGACGTCGAAGAGGACGAGATCGAAAAGCTCAAGGAAGGCGACATGCTGGAGACCACTTTCGCCGAGTTCGCCCACGACCGCCAGGACCTGTACCAACCCCTGATCGCGGAACGGGACCGTTACATGGCGGCCAAACTGCTGCTGGCAGCGCAGCAACATACCGGCAAACACATCCTCGCCGTGGTCGGCGCCGACCACCTCAAGGGCATCGGGGAACAACTGCAGCATATCGACGATCCACAGATGGTGTTGGCCGAACTCGACCGCCAGCCCCCCCAAATCGCGCTGGCCGAAACTGATCCCCTGGGCCATCGTGGGGCTGGTCCTGTTCGGTTTCTGGCTCGGCTTCAGTCGCAGCAGCGATCTCGGCTGGCAACTGGTGTGGGACTGGGCGCTGATCAACGGCGGTCTGTCCGCGCTCGGGGCCCTGATCGCGGCGGCCCACCCGCTCACGGTAATCACCGCCTTCGTGGCGGCGCCGATCACCTCACTCAACCCGACCATCGGCGCCGGGATGATCACCGCCGCGGCCGAGCTGATGCTGCGCAAGCCCCAAGTGGGCGATTTCAGCGCGCTGGGTTCCGCGGTCGGCACCTACCTGGCGGGCTTCCGTATCTTCGACCGGTTGACCGGTTGAGCGAGGCAGACGCGTTCGGCCAGGTTTCGGAAACCCGACGACTACAGATCCGAGAAGAACCGGAAACAATCACCGGGCTCGGCCTTGGCCGCGTACATGGCGTGGTCGGCATGCCCGACCAGCGTCTCCAGCCCGTCGGCGTCCTGCGGATAGAGTGCGATACCGATACTGGCACCGATCCGTACCGATAGTCCACGGATCGCCAGCGGCCGTGCCAACTGCTGCAGGATACGCTGTGCCACCTGTTCGACCTGACCTCTTGGATCGGGAGTCGACACCAGCAGCGGCAGGGCAAACTCGTCACCACCGATACGCGCCACAGGTTCACAGGATCGGTGGCATCCAGCAATACGCACAGCGACCTTATTCAGACACTGATCACCAGCCTGGTGCCCAAGCCGGTCGTTGACCGCCTTGAACCGGTCAAGGTCGATGTAGAGCAGCGCCAACACCTGGTCGCCGCGATCCGCCTGATGCAGCATCTGCTCCAGATGGCTCCGTAACAGGATGCGGTTGGGCAGGCCGGTCAACGGATCGTGCAGGGCCTGAAACTGTGCCTCGCTGCGACTCTGCTCCAGTTCCTGCTTCTTGCGCTTGAGTTCGCTGATATCCGACTGGACCGTGACCAGGTCGCCCTGCGCGGTACGCCGGCTACGCGCCTGTAGCCAGGTATCCAGGGCGATGCGAAAGCGATCCGGCCGGTTGTCGGCCGCCCGGTGCATCGCCATGCGTTCGGCCAGCCAGTCGTCCAGATCATCCGGCCCGTCGAACAGCCGGTTCGCAACCACCGCGCGCCGCAACAGCTCCGCATAGGGCTGACCGATCAGCGACTCCCTGCCGCCCTCGCCGGCATAGGTCTCGGCGAAGCATAACCGTTCAAACCACACCGTTCTTCCCGGGCCGCCCCTCGCGCCATAACCTGCCCCTGCATTCACTGACAGGGGCAGGTTATGAACAAGCGATACAGCAAGAACGAGTGGCAACGACTGATCGACGAGCAGGCGGCCAGCGGCCTGACCCAGAAGGCCTTTTGCGCACAAGCAGGCATTGCGGTGGCGACCCTTGGCTATTGGAAGCGCAAGCTACGGGATGAAGGTGCGCCCCGTCCCGATGAGCCAGTGGGTCTGCAGGGCGTGACACTGGACGACTGGATCCAGCTCACACCCCCGTCGCCGGGGCCGGC
>JAKRWE010000209.1 GCA_024712425.1 Chromatiales bacterium | reverse complement strand
ATCACATCCCCCAGCGTGCCTTGGGCCATGTCACGCCCATTCAGGCGCTCAAGCAATGGCAACAAAAACGCCCTGAGATTTTTGTAAAGAAGGTTTATAACCATGCGGGACTTGACAGTTAGCGAAGGACGCTACGCCACCGACGACATAGTCGGGGGTGTTGTCGATGTATACGTTCAGCGTGCCGCCAGCATTAAAATCGAACAGGGTATTACCCAAGGCGGTTGGCCCATAAGTTCCGCTCCAATCGAGAAATGCGGCAGTAATCTCAAATCCGCTAGTTTGGTTAAGGCCATCCACGGCAACCGACGCCCCGTCATTTGAAAAGCCGGTTGCATTCAGTCGGCTCACGTCCTGAAAAGTATCCCCACTGTCGGTGCCAGCACTCTCCGTGTAACTGATCCCGTTATAGGTCATTTCATCGAGAGGGGTGATCGCGCCGGCGAGGCCGGTGCCGTCAGGGTTAAAACCCCAATCGTCTCCAAACATGAGCGCTGCTGACGCCTGCCCGCTGATTGCTACGGCAAGCGCCAGCGTTGTGGCTTTTAGGTGTTTCATTGCACTATAACTCCTCATTCAAGTGTAAGCTTTGGGTTTGTCGCCAGTTCGTTGACGAACATGAATCACTCTCGACAAAGATAATGCACCATACGTGCCAAACATAAAATAGTCTTGAATAACAATTGGTTGTGAAATTCGGGGTCATCCTCGGGCAACCAAAGTGTAAAAAACGGACACTTTGAAGAAGATGGGGGACGACCATTAGCCGTCTCCGCCCACTTAGGGTGAGTGCTACATCTCAGAATAATAGGGGACAGACCCCAATTAATTCTCCGGCCACATGGCCCGAAATGCCGCGGAGGGGGGCAAGATTGTTGGCCGCAGGCGGGCCAGAATAGATGGCCATTTACACGCATATTCATGAGTAGCCAGCCTCTTTCTGATGTCGGAAGGCCAGGATGTACACCGCATCGTCGGCTGGTTCATGGCTGTACAGGGCCACATAGCCGGAATCTCCAAAGGCAATCACCAGTTCGCGCAGTTCGGGTATTTCAGGGAATGGTCGGCCAATGTCGGGGGTCTTCTCCAGTAGCAGGAGTTGCCGCTCGATGGCCAAGGCGGCCCGCCTGGCGGCTTCCGGTGCCTTGGCCGCCAGGAACTGCCGACAGTGCTCCAAGCCTTCCGCTACACCTTCGGTGACAATTACTCGTGGCACTCGGGCACCGCCCTTTCCTCATCGGTGCCCCAGGTGTTCAACCAGGTGCGAACTTCCTCCCCGGCCAGATGGCGGCCGGTTTCCTTGTAGGCCACCCAAGACGCCAAGGCTTCCTGCTTGAAGCTCTCCCGTGCTTCCTCACGCTCGACGTATTGTGTAATAGCCTCGCGCATGATCCAGTGCGCAGAGCGGTGACGTGTTTTCGCCAGGTGCTGTAGACGCTCTTTCAATTCGTCATCAAGCTTGATGGATGTCGCTGTAGCCATGTCTTGGGCTCTATAGTAAAAGGTAGTACCAAGCACTACTATAGTCATCCTTCCCCTACTGAACAATAGGGGGCAGACCGCAACTATTTAGCCACACCGATAACAATAGGGGACAGACCCCAATTATTTAGAGTCCCCGATAGGGGATCCGTAAACCCCCCCCCGCCTTTAGGCGGCGGATAGGTCCGGTGGTATAACCTCGGGGTATGGAATCGTACAAAAGTGGAAGTCATACGGTCTGGGAGTGCAAGTACCACCTGGTGTGGACTACGAAGTACCGGTATCAGGTGTTGGGTGGAGATGTCGGGCTGCGTTGCCGGGAATTGCTGCGCGAGATAGCGCGCAGCAAGGAGATGGTGATCTATGCGGGTTCAATCAACCGGGATCATGTGCACATGCTGATAGGGATCCCACCAAATTTGTCGGTATCCAAGGCGGTGCAGTACCTGAAAGGGAAGAGTTCGCATCGGCTGCTAACGGAGTACAAGTTGCTGCGAAAGCGGTATTGGGGTCAGCATCTATGGGCGAGGGGCTACTGGGTTGCCACCAGCGGGAATGTGACAGATGAGGTGTGGCAGGAATACATCAAGAACCAGCGCCCCCCGAGCCTGACGATGATTTTCACGTCGTGTAGCGACAGCCGTCGGCCGAAGTGCCGACCGATCCGGCTTTCAGCCGTAACCCGAAGCTACCGGCTTTAGCCGGTGGAGTATTCACTAATCTGAGAGTAATGACATGATGCGTAAACTGCTTCTTTCCGCACTGCTGGTGGTGCTTGCCTTCAACCCCGCGTCGGCAGAAGAAAAGAAAAAGGCCAAGGTCCCGACCTATGGCGACTGGGGGAAGGTCTGTGAACAGGGGGCCAAGGACAAGGACGGCAAGTCGCTGGGCGAGGTCTGCTACCTGTTTCAGAACGTCAGCAACAAGGAAAACGGCAAGATGGTGATGCAGGTGCGCATCGGCATGGCGCCCAAGAAGAACGAACCGGTGCTGATCGTGACCCTGCCGTTGGGTGTGTTGATCCCTTCCGGTGCGGCCTTCATCGTGGAAGGCGCCGAGCCGGTCAAACTGCCTTTCCTGGCCTGTGCGCCCGAGGGTTGCACCACGGTCGGCCAGGTGCTTGGCAAGGAACTGGTGGCGGCCATGAAGAAGGGTAAGAAGGCGGCTGTCCGGGTGGCCCTGATCAACCGCAAGGTATTGACCCTGCCCGTGTCCCTGAAGGGTTTTACTCGCGCCAACGCGGCATTGACGGCAGCAAAGAAATAAGCTGGTCGGCCTTTGCTTGCGGAGGCCCTTCCCGTGGTTGCGGGAGGGGCCTTTTGCATTGCGGCCTATGACACGGTCACAATGACCCGACGTCGCTGTCCGCCGTGGCGATGTTCATACAGGAATACGCCCTGCCAGGCGCCCAGGGCGCAGCGTCCGTTGCTGACTGGCAGGGTCAGGTCCATATTGGTCAGGATGGAGCGGATGTGCGCCGGCATGTCGTCAGGCCCTTCCAGGCTGTGACGGTAACGCGGGTCGCCGTCGGGTACCTCCCGCGCGAACCAGCTCTCCAGGTCGTGACGTACGTCGGGGTCGGCGTTCTCGCACAGGATCAACGAGGCGCTGGTGTGCTGAACGAACACATGGCACAGGCCGGTGGCCGTGCCGCTGCGGGCCACCGCCTCCTGTATGGCCCGGGTAATGTCGAGCGTGCCGCGTCCGCGGGTGTTGATTTCCAGTGTTTCCTGAAACATCGCTTCCTTCTTCAACTGAGGTGGGAATGCACGGTAAACCCAATCGATTTGCTCAGCGCATCCTAACCCGAATATTTCACAAATAAAAAGGGCAAAACCCGTGTAGTTCGTTAAAATTCAGTTGGTTACACTGGATCCGAACAAGGTTTTGCCCGTGACAAAATGTACCCAAGAAAGCTTTG
>JAKRWE010000208.1 GCA_024712425.1 Chromatiales bacterium | reverse complement strand
CCTCCCGTCGCCCGTGTCAAAAAACGACGGAAAGGGTACGGCCACATGGCCCGGAATGCCCCGATGGGTGGGTCAAAATTGTTGGCCATAGGTGGGTCAGAATAGATGGGCATTAACAGACCGAGCGCAGCCCGGCAATAGGTGGTGGCAAGTGACATGACTCTTCCCTGAGTGACGGTTCGCCCATCATCCGTGATGGCGCTGTGGTGTCGGGCTTTGTGGGGTCAGGCCCCGTTTCCGTTGCGGCCTTCCAGCTCACTCACGCGTTTTTCCAGCGCCTCGAGCTTTCCCCGGGTGCGTTGCAGCACCGCCTGCTGGATCTCGAATTCATCGCGTGAAACCAGGTTCATCTTGCGCAGCGCGGCCTCCAGTGCGGCACGCAGGTTGCGTTCGAAATCATCCTGCAGGGATTGGAACCCCCTGGGCATGCCCTCGCTTGCACGGCGCGAGAGGTCATCGAAGAGTTTCGGATCCAGCATGGTTTTTCCAAACCTGACATAGGTGCCCAAAGGGTAGCCAGCGTGTCGACTTTTGTCCATGCCCTGTGAATTGCACCAAGGCGGTGCATTTACCGGATAGGCCCTGGCCTGGCGCACCATAATTGTGCATCGACTCCTGGTGGAGTGTTTGGCTATCATAGATAACACGTTGTAATAAATAAGGAAATCATGTTTGGCACAGTCCCTGCTAGCTGTGGGTATCGATCAAGTAAATCTAACGCAATGCATACGAATCAAATGGGAGTGATCATGATGAAGATGAACAAAATCGCACTGGCGACCGGAGCCGTTATCCTGGGTATCTCCAGCTTGGCGCAGGCGGACTTCAGCGGCAATGTTGCCCTCACCAGCGACTACGTTTTCCGGGGTATTTCGCAGAACGACAATGACATGGCCATCCAGGGTGGCTTTGACTACAACCACGAAAGCGGATTTTACGCCGGTGTCTGGGGATCCAATGTCGACGATGCCTTCTACAACGGTTCAAGCCTCGAACTGGATATCTATGCGGGCTGGAGTGGCGATGTCGGTCCGGTGAGCGTGGATGCAGGTGCGCTGCGCTACAACTACCCTGGCCAGACCGCCAGCCCGGATGTCGACACCAATGAATTCCACGTGGGTGTTTCCAAGGATTTTGAAGTCCTCGAAGCGGGGATTACCTTCAATTACAGCCCGGATTTCTTCAACCTTGGCTCCGGCAAGTACTACGATCTGAGCCTCTCGGCCCCTGTTGGCCCGGTGACCATTGCAGCGCATTACGGCAAGACCGTGATCGATGAGAATTCTGCAACCCCGACCGACCAGGACTACGCTGACTACAGCCTGGGGCTGTCCACCGAGTATGCCGGTTTCGGTTTCGATCTCACCTATACCAATACCGATGGTGACGGCATGTGCAAAGGCGTCACTCTGTGTGCTGTGTGACAGCGGTGTGGCACTGACGGTATCCCGCTCCTTCTGAGCCCTTTCCCGATTCATTCAACTGCTATACCCCGGCACGAACCGATTCGTGCCGGGGTGGAGGAAAAAACATGAAACTGGTAGCAGCCATTATCAAGCCGTTCAAGCTGGACGACGTGCGTGAGGCACTGTCCGAGATCGGCGTCACCGGTATCACCGTGGTCGAGGTCAAGGGCTTCGGTCGCCAGAAGGGGCATACTGAGCTGTATCGCGGCGCAGAGTACGTGGTCGATTTCCTGCCCAAGATCAAGGTCGAGATCGCGGTCGCAGAGGACCAGGTCGAGTCGGTGGTCGAGGCCGTCACCAACGCGGCTCAGACCGGCAAGATCGGCGACGGTAAGATCTTCGTCTATCCGCTCGAACAGGTCATCCGCATTCGTACCGGTGAATCCGGTCCGGAAGCGCTTTAAATCAATCCGGCTGAGAGGTTAAGAACAGATGGAAAATCAAATCTTTGAACTCCAGTACGCCCTGGACACCTTCTATTTCCTGGTGATGGGCGCACTGGTCATGTGGATGGCGGCGGGTTTCGCCATGCTCGAATCGGGCCTGGTGCGTTCCAAGAACACCGCCGAGATCCTGACCAAGAACATTGCGCTGTATGCGGTGTCCTGCATCATGTACCTGGCGTGCGGTTACGCCATCATGTACGGCGGCGACTACTTCCTGAGCACGGTCGCCCTGGACGGCGCGCCGAATGCCGACGCCCTGACTGCCACCGTGCTGAAGGAATCGGCCGAGGCCGGCTTTGGCGGCGATTCGGTGTATTCCGATGCGTCCGACTTCTTCTTCCAGGTCGTGTTCGTGGCGACCGCCATGTCCATCGTCTCCGGTGCCGTGGCCGAGCGCATGAAGCTGTGGGCCTTCCTGGTGTTCGCGGTGGTGATGACCGGTTTCATCTACCCGATGGAAGGCAACTGGACCTGGGGCGGTGGTTCCGTGTTCGGCATGTTCAACCTGGGTGACGACTTCGGCTTCTCCGACTTCGCCGGTTCCGGCATCGTGCACATGGCTGGCGCTTCCGCTGCACTGGCTGCGGTGCTCCTGCTGGGCCCGCGTAAGGGTAAGTACGGCAAGGATGGTCGTATCAACCCTATCCCTGGTGCCAACCTGCCGCTGGCCACCCTCGGTACCTTCATCCTGTGGCTGGGCTGGTTCGGCTTCAACGGCGGTTCCGTACTCAAGCTGGGCGATATCGCCAACGCCAACTCCGTGGCCATGGTGTTCCTGAACACCAACGCCGCCGCCGCCGGTGGCCTGGTGGCGGCCCTGATCGTGGCGCGCATGCTGTTCGGCAAGGCTGACCTGACCATGGCCCTGAATGGTGCCCTGGCCGGCCTGGTGGCTATCACCGCCGAGCCTTCCACCCCCAGCCCGCTGGCGGCCACCATGATCGGTGTTGTCGGTGGTGTCCTGGTTGTGTTCGCCATTCCGATGTTCGACAAGCTGAAGATCGACGACCCGGTCGGTGCCATCTCGGTGCACGGTGTGGTCGGCCTGTGGGGTCTGCTGGCGGTGCCGCTGACCAATGGTGATGCAAGCTTTACTGGCCAAATGGTGGGCGCTGCAACCATCTTCGTGTGGGTCTTCGCGGTCAGCTTTGCTGCCTGGATGGTGATCAAGATGATCATGGGCATCCGCGTCAGCGAGGAGGAAGAGTACGAGGGCGTCGATCTTGGCGAGTGCGGTATGGAAGCCTACCCCGAGTTCACTGGCAGCAAGGGCAGTGGCCTGTAATATCTGATACTCCCAAGTGTCAGGACGGGCGCTTCGGCGCCCGTTTTTTATCCCGGAAACAGCCCACTCCTCGTCGCCGGCGGTCGCCGGTGCACAAAAAGACCTTGACCTGGAGCCGGCTCCAGGGTCTAACCCGAATATTTCATCCGCTTCTCGCTTTTCCGGGCGGTCAGTGGATGGAAGATGTGGTGCCTCGAACGGGACGTGGAAAGGCTCGTGAAGGGCTATTTTCTAGGCTGCAGGCACA
>JAKRWE010000207.1 GCA_024712425.1 Chromatiales bacterium | reverse complement strand
ACTCCTCCCTCTGGCAGTCCTGCGACGAGCTGCGCGGCGGGATGGATGCCTCGCAGTACAAGGACTATGTCCTCACCCTGCTGTTCCTCAAATACATCTCCGACAGGTACGCCGGCGATCCCCATGCGCTGATCGTGGTGCCCGAGGGCGGCTCCTTCGGCGACATGGTCAGGCTCAAGGGCGACAAGGAGATCGGCGACAAGATCAACAAGATCATCGGCCGCCTGGCCGAGGAGAACGACCTCAAGGGCGTCATCGACGTCGCTGATTTCAACGACGAGGACAAGCTCGGCAAGGGCAAGGAGATGGTGGACCGGCTCTCGCGGCTGATCAGCATCTTCGAGACCATCGACCTGCGCGCCAACCGCGCCGACGGCGACGACTTGCTGGGCGATGCCTATGAATATCTCATGCGCCACTTCGCCACCGAGTCGGGCAAGAGCAAGGGCCAGTTCTACACCCCGGCCGAGGTCTCGCGTATCCTGGCCAAGGTCATTGGCATCGGCAGGAACACCCGCCAGGACCAGTCGGTCTACGACCCGACCTGCGGGTCGGGCTCGCTGCTGCTCAAGGTGGCCCACGAGGCGCCCCGGGGCCTGTCCATCTTCGGCCAGGAGATGGACAACGCCACCGCGGCGCTCGCGCGCATGAACATGATCCTGCACGACGCCCCCACCGCCGAGATCTGGCAGGGCAACACCCTGGCCAACCCCCACTGGAAGGAAAAGGACGGCAGCCTTAAGACCTTCGAGTTCACCGTGGCCAATCCGCCGTTCTCCTACAAGGCCTGGAGCAACGGCCTGGATCCCGAGCACGACGAATACGGGCGTTTCGAATACGGCGTCCCGCCGGCCAAGAACGGCGACTACGCCTTCCTGCTGCACATCCTCAAGTCGCTCAAGAGCACCGGCAAGGGCGCGGTCATCCTGCCCCACGGCGTGCTGTTCCGGGGCGGCGCCGAGGCCAACATCCGCCGCAACCTGGTCCGGCGCGGCTTCATCAAGGGCATCATCGGCCTCCCCACCAACCTGTTCTACGGCACCGGCATCCCCGCCTGCATTGTCGTCATCGACAAGGAACACGCTGCCGACAATGCCGACCCGGAGCAGGGCGGTATCTTCATGATCGACGCTTCCAAGGGCTTCATGAAGGATGGCAACAAGAACCGCCTGCGCGAGCGCGACATCCACAAGATCGTCGATGTCTTCACCCAGCGAAAGGAACTGCCGCGCTACGCCCGCTTCGTGCCGCTGAAGGAGATCGAGGCCAACGATTACAACCTCAACATCCCCCGCTACATCGACTCCAGCGAGCCGGAGGACCTGCACGACCTCGACGCCCACCTCAACGGCGGCATCCCCGAGTGCGACATCGACGCCCTGCAGGACTACTGGCAAGTCTTCCCGACCCTGCGCCACAGCCTGTTCAACCCTCTGCGCCCCGGTTACAGCCAGGCCAGCGTAGAGCCCGCCCAGGTCAAGGCCACCATTCTCGCGCACCCTGAGTTCGCCGCCTTCCGCGAGCGCATCCTCGAACGCTTCCATGCCTGGCGCGACCCGCACCGGCCCACCCTAATGGGCCTGAATGAAGACACCGAACCTAAGGCCCTCATCGAGGCACTCGACGAGGCCCTGCTCAAGCAGTTCGAAGGCGCGCCGCTCATCGACCCCTACGCCGTCTACCAGCACCTCATGGACTACTGGTTCGAAACCCTGCAGGACGACGTCTACGCCATCGTCCAGGACGGCTGGCAGGCCGCCGCCCGGCCCCGCGAACTGGTGGCCGAGAAGGGCCAGAAGAACAAGGAGACCCCGGACCTCACCATCGGCCGCAAGAAATACAAGACCGACCTCATCCCGCCGGACTTGATCGTCGCCCGCTACTTTGCCGACGAGCAGGCGCACATTGACCATCTCCAGGCTGAGGCGGATGCCGCCGCGCAGGCGCTGGAGAGCTTCATCGAAGAGAACTCCGGTGAAGATGGCGCGCTGGAAGAGGCCAAGACCGACAAGGGCAAGATCACCAAGGCGCGAATCAAGCAATTGATAATGGACAATGGACAATGGACAGAGGAAGAACTGATGGTGCTGAGAGACTGTCAGAGTCTGCTTGAGGCCGAGTCCGCCGCCAACAGAACGCTGAAAGACGCGATCAAGGCACGCGACGAGGCCGTGTTCAAGCACTACGCCAAACTCACCGAGGCCGAGATCAAGGAACTCGTGGTGGACGACAAATGGCTCGCCACCCTCGAACGGGACGTGCAGAACGAGATCGAGCACGTCACCCAACAGCTCGCCACCCGCACCAGGGAGCTGGAGGAACGCTACGCCGAACCGCTGCCGGAGATCATGAAAGAGGTCGAGCAGCTCCAGCACAAGGTGGACGAGCACCTGCGCCAGATGGGGCTTGGGGTAATGGGTAATTGAGAATGGACAATTGACAGGGAAGTGGCATGAAGGAGAGTGTGGTTCGGGACAAGTCGTTTGCTTTTGCGGTGCGCGTGGTGCGGTTATGCCAGCATGTGCAGACAACACGTCGCGAATTTGTGCTCAGCAAGCAGTTATTGCGTAGTGGCACGGCGATTGGCGCGCTGATACGAGAGGCCGATCAGGCGGAGAGCCGCGCCGATTTCGTACATAAGATGTCTATTGCACTGAAGGAGGCCAACGAATCCGAGTATTGGATTCTTTTGCTGAAAGAAACCGGTTATATCGACGAAAAAGGCGCGGATTCGATTGGCTCTGACTTGACTGAGATACTGAAATTGTTGGTGGCGATCGTGAAGAAAAACAAAAAGATAATGGATAATAGACAATGCCGTGAAGCCCAAGTCCATTATCAATTGTCAATTGACCAATGTCCATTGGAAGAAGTGCCGCCGGGGTACAAGCGGACCGAGGTGGGGGAGATTCCGGAAGATTGGAAGCTTGATTTGCTGGGCAATGTTGTTGAATTCCTGGATGAAAAGAGAAGGCCTATAAAAAGTAGCGATCGAGAGAGAATTACAGGAGTCTATCCCTACTATGGCGCTTCAGGAGTTGTTGACTACGTTAATGACTATCTCTTCGATGAAGAGCTGATACTGCTTGGTGAAGACGGCGAGAACATACTTAGTCGTAACTTACCTCTCGCCTTTAAAGTTTCTGGAAAAATTTGGGTCAACAATCACGCGCATGTACTGCGACCGCATACCGGTGTAAACATTGATTACCTGACAGCGTATCTTGAGAGTCTAGATTACTCCCAGTACAACTCAGGAACTGCACAGCCGAAACTAACCAAGAAAACTTGTGCTCAAATCCCTGTCCTATTACCTCCTCAACTAGAACAACGCGCCATCGCCACCGCCCTGTCGGACGTCGATGCCCTCATCACCGCGCTGGACAGGCTCATCGCCAAAAAGCGCGCCATCAAAACCGCCGCCATGCAGCAACTCCTCACCGGCA
>JAKRWE010000206.1 GCA_024712425.1 Chromatiales bacterium | reverse complement strand
CCCAGCCGGTCCACCGTCTTCTGTGTCATCGCAATGGTCTCCTCTGTCACCACCCCTCCCGAAATCAAAAGGGGACATTTTAGAATTGGACAAAGGGGACATTACTGCTTTGGACTAACAGCCAGATGCTCTTGCCTGGCATTTCCTATGCTGCAGAATGGACGCTGTCGAAGAGTGTTTCCTTGAGCGAGGTCTATACCGACAACATGAACCTCGACAATGCCAACCGCAAGAGCCGCTTCACCACGCAGATCACCCCGAGCATGTCCTTGCAGGGGAAGGGCGGGCGCGCAAGCGTCAACCTGAGTGGTTCGTTGCGTTACGACACGGGCGGTGGAAACGGTGGTGGTATCACACCCAACCTGAACGGAAGCGCCAATGCCGAACTGATCAGGGACCACCTGTTCGTTGACGCGAACGCCAGTGTCTCGTTGAATGCGATCGATCCCTTCGGCGATATCGGGCTCGACAATGTCAACAATACGGGGAACACGACGACCACGGCGCAATACAGCATCAGTCCCTATTACAAGAACCGTATCAAGGACGTCGGCGATTTTGAGACCCGCTACCGCTATACGAATACCAGCCATTCCTCCGGCAGTGCAAGCGGCAGCGCCAGCCATGAGATCAGTGCGTCGCTGACCAGTGGGCCGAACTTCGCCCGCCTGAACTGGGGGCTGGATGCCAACTACCGGACCAACAGCGGAGGCGGCACTGGCGGTTCCAGCAGCGATCTGTTGTCAACAGATGCCAACCTGGGCTACCGATTTGATCGCCAGTGGTCGGTCAACGGCTCGATCGGACGCGAGTGGAACGATTTTGCCACGACCCGATCGAGCAATGACGGTTTCCGTTGGACAGCGAGCGCCAACTGGACGCCGAACCCGAGGACCTCGCTGCGCATCGGCTACGGTGGCCGCTTCTTCGGCGCGACCCCGACCCTGGATTTTTCCTACAAGAGTCGCCGCTCGACCATCGCGGCCAGCTATTCACGCACCGTTACCGACGCCAACTCGCAGCTCGAGGCATTGGCAATCGCGCAGGACCCCCAGACCGGAAATGTAACTATCTCGCCAGTTGCTGTTTTGATCAACGATGTCTACGTGAACGAACGGTTCAGTGGCTCCTACTCACTGAAAGGTAAGCGAACCACGCTTACCTTGAACGGTTCGCAGTCGACGCAAAGCTATCAGAACTCTTCCCAACGCTCGGAGCTGTCCAGCCTGGGGCTCGCGCTCAGTCGCACGCTGTCCGGCAGGGTCAGCGCCAGTGCGGGCGTCAACTGGTACCGGCAGGACAAGGCCGCCAATGACGGGGCCGTGACCTGGCAGGGTAACCTGGGCCTGAGCATCAAGCTGGGGCGCAAGACCTCGATGAACCTGGGCTACAGCTACAACAAGCGCGACGACGACCAGCCGGCGGACAGCTACGAAGAAAACCGTGCCACGCTGGGCATGAGCTTCACCCTCTGATACGGACACGGTAACAATGTCCCAGGCAAAACGGATTTTGTGCGTGGTCGGTGCGCGGCCGAACTTCATGAAGATCGCGCCGATCATGCGCGCGCTCAATGCACCCGACTCAGGGCTCGAGGGCCGTCTGCTGCATACCGGGCAGCACTATGACGCGGCAATGAAGCACGCCTTTTTTGAACAACTCGATATCCCGGAGCCGGATATCGACCTGGGAGTGGGCTCGGGCAGTCACGCGGTGCAGACGGCCGAGATCATGCTGCGCTTCGAGCCGGTGCTGGACGATCTGCAGCCGGACGCCGTGCTGGTGGTCGGCGACGTCAACTCCACCATTGCCTGTGCGCTGGTTGTTGTGAAGAAGGAAGTTCCCATCGTGCATGTCGAGGCCGGTCTGCGCAGTGGCGACCGGGCCATGCCGGAGGAGATAAACCGTATCCTGACCGATCAGCTCTCGGATCAGCTGTTTACCACCGAGCGCAGCGCGCTGGCCAATCTGCAGGCCGAGGGCATTGCGGCGGAGAAGGTGCATTTCGTCGGTAACGTGATGATCGACACCTTGCTCCATAACCTGAAAAGGGCGACCCCGGCCGCCAAGACGTTGTCGCAGGCAAAGGCCGGGGATGGCATCGATACGGCCGGCGGTTACGGACTGCTGACCCTGCACCGGCCATCAAATGTCGACGATCCGGCGGTGCTGGAGCGCCTGTTGAAGGTGCTCGGCGAGATCAGTCAGACCCTGCCGCTGCTGTTTCCCATCCACCCGCGCACCCGACAGCGTATCCAGGATGCGGGGCTACAGGATCTGCTCGAACAGGCCAATCGCCGCTTCCAGGCCTTCGCCACGGCAACCAGGGAGGTGCTCTTATGACGAACTCCACCCTCAGTTTACTCGTTCAGTCCTTCTTTACCGATCATCTGCCGGTTCAGAAGGGGCTGCGTCTGAGCTCGATCCGAAGCTACCGTGACACGGTACGCTTGTTGCTATGTTTCGTGGCTGAGCAGCGGCGCCGTCAGATCGCAAAGCTATCATTAGACGATCTGACCTTCGAGCAAGTGCTCGCGTTCTTGAAGCATCTGGAACAGGTGCGCGGCAATGCTGTTCGAATCCGCAATCAGCGCCGGGCTGCGCTTAACACTTTCTTTGCTTACCTCGCCTCGCGTGCGCCAGAAATGCTGACAACATGCCAGCAAGTTGCCGCGATCCCGGTCAAGCGAACCACGCTGCCCAATGCGCATTATCTCGAGCGCGAGGAGGTCACTGCACTGTTCCGCTCATTACCTCGCAAAGGCCGCTTTGCACTTCGCGATCGCGCTCTCTTGCTCTTTCTGTACAACACCGGCGCGCGAGCCAGGAAGTCGCTGACCTTCTGATCGAGCATCTTGAGCTCGGCCTACCGTCCAAGGCCCATTTGCATGGTAAGGGAGACAAATGGCGTATATGCCCGCTTTGGGATGAGACGGTGAGACAGCTTCGGCGGCTATTCACCGAGAGTGGCGCAGCCATGAATGGACCAGTGTTTTGTTCCCGTCGAGGTCAGCCCCTGACACGCTTTGGGATCTACAAGATCGTCCGTCGCCATGCAGCTGCCTGGGATATCAGCGGCCCAGATCCTCGACGTGTGACTCCGCACTTGTTCCGGCACACGGCGGCGGTTCACTTACTGGAGGCAGGCGTTGAGGTCAACGTCATTCGTGCCTGGCTTGGGCACGTCAGCCTTAATACAACGAACCGCTACGCTGAGCTGACTTTGCGAGCGAAAGCCGAGGCGTTGCAGGTCTGCGAGATCGGTTCAGAGGTTTCTGAGGTGTCCCCCGCACGCACTGTCTGGAAGGACGATAAAGTCCTGCTCGATTGGCTGAATGCTCTCTGAACGTTATGTTGCCAAACGCCCGCAGTCCACCACTGAAAACCATCGAGTAGTCGCCATCGGCCACATAACGGTGAAGGCTACATAACCCGGATAACCTGAAGGCCGCCGTCACCCGTGCCAGCCGCTATGCGCCGAAGATCAACGAGACCTATGCCGAGATGGCGGCCCACTACGGCACGGCGGTGCTGCCGGCACGTCCCTACAAGCCCAAGGACAAGGCCAAGGCGG
>JAKRWE010000205.1 GCA_024712425.1 Chromatiales bacterium | reverse complement strand
CCCCTGCGCTAAACTACCCACTCGATCAGGGGAAGAGCCTAATTTTATGTCGAGGTCTTCAGGCGACTGAGATCCCAGTGGCAGCGCTTTTCCACCAGGTTGAATACCTCCTCGTCATGCTATGGATTATGAGAGGAACCAGTCGGCGGATTCGTGGCATACCGATACCCTCTCTCTTGAGGCGGCCTATCTGGCCACGTCGAACACACGGTATACGCTCACATTTGGTAATGGCGCGGACTCGGAGCCTCGGCTTGGGCTGGGTGCGGTCTTCGAAATGGATGGCGGCTGGTCATTGTCCACTAGCTATGAGGCGGTGCAAACGGCTAACGCTTCCATCGGCAACAACTTCGCCATGAAGGCGATGTTCCCATTTTGAGAAGTCCGGGCACGTGGGCCTGACGGGTATAGCCTGGTGGTGTATGTCCGCGGGTTGGCAAACCTCAATAATAAATCAGTAAATTCTGATATACCGGTTGCTCCGACGCAGGTATAATTGTTCGATTTTCTCCCTGCCGGTAACGCCTCCGTGATCCAGAATCTCCGCAACATCGCCATCATCGCCCACGTCGACCATGGCAAGACCACACTCGTCGACGAACTGCTCAAGCAATCGGGCACCCTGGGCGAACGCTTCGGGGAGGTCGAGCGGGTTATGGACTCGAACGATCAGGAGAAGGAGCGCGGCATCACCATCCTGTCCAAGAACACCGCGATTCGCTGGAACGATTATCGTATCAATATCGTCGACACCCCCGGGCACGCCGATTTTGGTGGCGAGGTGGAGCGGGTGCTGTCCATGGTCGATTCGGTCCTGCTACTGGTGGATGCCCAGGAAGGGCCCATGCCGCAGACCCGTTTCGTTACCCAGAAGGCGTTCCAGCATGGCCTGCGTCCGATCGTGGTGGTGAACAAGATCGACAAGCCGGGGGCGCGTCCGGACTGGGTCATCGACCAGGTGTTCGAGCTGTTCGACAACCTTGGCGCCACCGACGAGCAGCTGGATTTTCCGATCGTGTATGCCTCGGCCATTAATGGCTATGCATCCCTGCAGGACGATGTGCGCGAAGGTGACATGACCCCCCTGTTCGAGGCCATTGTCGAACACTGTCCGGTGCCGAACGTGGATCCGGATGGTCCGCTGCAGATGCAGGTCTCGAACCTGGACTACAACAGCTACGTGGGTGCGATTGCGGTTGGCCGGGTCACCCGTGGCAAGATCCGGCCCAACCAGAACGTGGTCGTGGTCAAGCGTGACGGGCAGGAGGTCAAGGCCCGGGTGGGGCTGGTGTACGGCTACCTGGGCCTGGAACGGCACGAGGTCGAGGAGGCCAGCGCGGGCGACATCATCGCCATCACGAGGATGGAGGCACCCAATGTCTCGGACACCCTGTGTGATCCGGAGCACGTGGAGGCCCTGCCGCCACTGTCGGTCGATGAGCCCACGGTTTCCATGACCTTTCAGGTCAACTCCTCGCCTTTTGCCGGCAAGGAGGGTAAGTACCTGACTTCCCGCCAGCTCAAGGAGCGTCTCGAGCGCGAGCTGATCCACAACGTGGCGCTGCGCGTGGAGGAGGGGACCGATCCCGAAAAATTCAAGGTGTCCGGGCGGGGTGAGCTGCACCTTTCGGTGCTGATCGAGACCATGCGCCGGGAGGGGTTCGAGCTCGCGGTATCACGCCCCGAGGTCATCTTCCGCGAGGTCGACGGTGAGGTCAGCGAGCCGTACGAGCAGGTGACCATCGATGTCGAGGAGCAGCACCAGGGCGCGCTGATGGAGGCCCTGGGTGAGTGTCGCGGTGAGCTCAAGGACATGGTGCCTGACTACAAGGGCCGGGTTCGCCTCGACTACATCGTGCCCTCGCGCGGCCTGATCGGCTTCCAGACGGATTTCATGACCATGACCTCCGGTACCGGTCTGCTGTACCACGTGTTCGATCACTATGGGCCGGCCCAGTCCGGTGGGATCGCGCCGCGCAAGAACGGCGTGCTGATCTCCAACGGCCAAGGCAAGGCGCTGGGCTACGCCCTGTTCAACCTGCAGGAGCGTGGTCGCCTGTTCAGCTCGCACGGCGATGATGTATACGAGGGGCAGATCATTGGCATCCATTCCCGCTCCAACGACCTGGTGGTCAATCCGCTCAAGGGCAAGCAGTTGACCAATGTGCGCGCCGCCGGCAAGGACGATGCCATCGCGCTGACGCCGCCGATCCCGCTGACACTGGAGATGGCGCTGGAATTCATCGAGGACGACGAGTTGGTCGAGGTCACGCCGACCGCCATACGCCTGCGCAAGAAGCTGTTGAAGGATCATGAGCGCAAACGCGCAAACCGTGCCTGAGGGCCAACGGGGCTGAGTAATTGCCGTCCATCCTGCTAAACTGATGCTGTCATGGGCGCCCTGTATCCCCCCATCAAGCCCTACGCCCGTCATGAGTTCACCATCGACGGCCATCACACCCTGTACGTGGAGGAAGTGGGCAATCCGGCCGGGATCCCGGCGGTGTTCCTGCATGGCGGCCCCGGGGCTGGCTGCGAAGACTACCATCGTCGTTTCTTCGATCCCGACCGCTATCGCCTGATCCTGTTCGACCAGCGGGGCAGCGGGCGTTCCACCCCGCATGCAGATCTGCGGGACAACACCACCTGGCACCTGGTCGAGGACATGGAATGGCTGCGCCGACAGTTCAGCCTGGAGCAGTGGCTGGTGTTTGGCGGCTCCTGGGGCTCCACCCTGGGGCTGGCGTATGCCGAATCCCACCCGGAACGGGTCAGCGCCCTGATCCTGCGTGGCATCTTCCTGTGCCGACCGCATGAGATCCGATGGTTCTACCAGGAGGGGGCGAGCCGCATCTACCCGGATTACTGGCAGGACTTCCTGGCGCCGATCGCGCCGGACCGGCGTCACGAGCTGCTGCCCGCCTATCACGAGCTGCTGACCGGGAATAACGATCTCAAGCGGATGGCGGCGGCGCGCGCATGGTCGGTGTGGGAAGGGCGCTGCGCGACCCTCAGTCCCAACCCCGAGGTGGTGGCGCATTTCAAGGACCCGCGCGTGGCCATGTCAATGGCGCGCATCGAGAGCCATTACTTCATGAACGATGCCTTCCTGGAGCCGAACCAGCTGCTTGCCAATGCGCACAGGCTGGCGGGTATCCCCGGGGTGATCGTGCATGGGCGTTACGACATGATCTGTCCGGTGGAGAATGCCTGGGAACTGCATCGTGCCTGGCCGGGCAGTGAACTGAGCATTCAGCCGCACAGTGGTCATTCCGCCGGTGAGCCCGAGATCGCCGCGGCCCTGGTGCGGGCGACCCGTTTCTTTGCCGATGCGCTCGAATAGCGCGGGTGCTCAGTCCGAAAGGCTTGCCGCTGCCTGCAGCAGTTCGCCCAGCTTTTCCGCGTCCTGCGGTTCTATCCCGATGGTGCGGGCACCGACCCAGTAGCTGCCCTCGGTATTGGCCGGGGAGACCCAGCAGACCTTGACCGCCATCGACAGCAGCGGCGTGTCCGGTGAATCCGTGTTACGCAGATCGATCTGCAGGATGCCGCCTGGTTCGCTTTCGGTGGCGCCCAGGATCATCAGGCCGCCCCTGGAGAGGTTGACCAGCGAGCCCAGCAGCTGACCGCCCAGGTTGNCATAGGCGAGCAGACGGAGCGCGGAGGTGTCGATCCGGGGTTCACTGCGTCGCTCTTGGCTCATGAATGGGTTCCTGTGGCGGGGGTGGATTCCAGGCGTTGCTTGATGCTGTTCAGCAGTCGCCCGAAGATGCCTTCCGGGTGGAGCCTGGATTGTGTCAAGGCTCCACTGTCCAGCCTGGCGGCGGCCTCTTCCAGTGTCATGCTGTTAATGCCCATCTATTCTGACCCACCTATGGCCAACAATTTTGACCCACCCATCGGGGCATTCCGGGCCATGTGGCCGTACCCTTTCCGTCGTTTTTTGACACGGGCGACGGGAG
>JAKRWE010000204.1 GCA_024712425.1 Chromatiales bacterium | reverse complement strand
TCCGAGGGTTTTCTCGGAATCTGCGGTCACGATGTCGGAAACCGCGGTCACGATCCCCGGAATCTCACCCAACTCACTGGAATTCTTTCACTTTATCCGGCACAACCGTCGCCTTTTGCCTGAAGGAGACGGAAATGCCGGCAGCGAGGATTCCAATGAAGCAAATCATCGAAGTACTGCGCCTCAAATACGAGGCCAAGCTCAGCCATGAGAAGATCGCCCGCGCCTGTCAGCTCTCCAAAGGCGCGGTCAGCAAGTACGTCAGCCTGGCCAAGGCCAAGGGGGTGACCTGGCCGTTACCCGAAGACGTGGACGAGGTCGCCCTTGAGGCCCTGCTGTTCCCGGCCAAGGAGAAGCCGCAGCGGTTCGTACGGCCGGACTGCTTCCAGATCCATCAGGAGCTCAAGCGCAAGGGGGTAACCCTGCAACTGCTGTGGGCCGAGTATGTCGCCCGGCACGGCGAGCGCGCCTACCGTTACAGCCGCTTCTGCGACATCTACCGGGAGTGGCGCGCCCGCCAGAAGCGCAGCATGCGCCAGCCACATCGGGCCGGGGAGAAGGCCTTCATCGACTACGCTGGCCCAACGGTGCCCATCGTCGATCGCCATACCGGCGAGGTGCGCGAGGCCCAGGTGTTCGTCGGTGTGCTCGGCGCCTCCAGCTACACCTATGCCGAGGCCACCTGGACCCAGTCACTGCCCGACTGGATCGGCTCGCACCAGCGCATGCTGAAGTACTTTGGCGGGGTGCCGGAGCTGCTGGTTCCGGACAACCTGAAGGCGGCGGTGACCCGGGCCAGCCGCTATGCGCCTCAGATCAACGCCACCTATGCCGAGATGGCGACCCACTACGGCACCGCGGTACTCCCGGCGCGGCCCTACAAGCCCAAGGACAAGGCCAAGGCGGAGGTTGCCGTACAGGTTGTCGAGCGCTGGATCCTGGCCAGGCTGCGGCACCGGACCTTCTTCTCGCTGGCTGAGCTGAACGCCGCCATTGCTGAGTTGCTGGTCGAACTCAACGAGCGACCCTTCCAGGGGCGCACCGAGAGCCGCAGGGATCTGTTCGAGGCCCTGGACCGGCCCGCCCTCAAGGCACTGCCCCAGGACGACTACGAGTACGCCGAATGGCGCAAGGCAAAGCCGGGCATCGACTACCACGTCGAGGTGGACAAGCGCTTCTACAGCGTCCCCCATGCCCTGGTCGGGCAGGTCCTGGAGCTGCGCATCACCGCCACCACTGTCGAGGTGATGCACAAGGGCAAGCGGGTCGCCAGCCATGCCCGACACAGCCAGGGGCGCTTCTCCACCCAGACCTCGCACATGCCCAAGTCCCACCAGGCGCACCGGGACTGGTCACCGGGGCGCTTTATGCACTGGGCCGCCGACATCGGTCCCTGTACCGCCCAGGTGGTCAAGCAACAGCTGGAGGACCGTCCGCACCCCGAGCACGGCTACCGGGCCTGCCTGGGGTTACTGAACCTGGGCAAGCGCTATGACCCCACTCGGCTGGAGAAAGCCTGCGAGCGCGCCCTGGCAATCCGTTCAGCGAGCTACCAGAGTGTGGCCTCCATCCTCCAGCAGGGGCTCGACCGGCTGCCACCCGAGGAAGACAGCAACAGCCAGGACGAACTGCCGCTGCACAGCAACGTCCGCGGTGCGGGCTACTACCACTGAGGAGGAAATCATCATGCTGAACCAACAAACCACCGACCAACTGCGTGCCCTCAAACTCACCGGCATGCTCGAGGCCTGGGAGCAACAGCGCGAGCAACCCCAGACCCATGACCTGAGCTTCGACGAGCGCCTGGCGCTGTTGGTCGAGCGCGAGGTGCTGCACCGGGAGAACCGGCGGCTGGCGCGCCTACTCAAGGCCGCCAGGCTGCGGGTCAACGCCTGTGTCGAGGACATCGACTATCGCCACCCCCGAGGACTGGAGAAGGCCCGTATGGCGGCGCTCGCCAGCTGTGACTGGATCCGCCAGTCGCTGAACCTGTGCATCACCGGTCCCACCGGCTGTGGCAAGACCTGGCTGGCCTGCGCCCCGGGCAACCAGACCTGCCGCCAGGGGCTGTCGGTGCGCTACCTGCGCCTGCCGACCCTGTTCGAGCAGCTACGCATCGCCCATGGGGACGGTTCATACCCACGGCTGATGAACCAGCTGCTGAAGATGGACCTGCTGATCCTCGACGACTGGGGCATCCAGAAGATCACCGCCGCCCAGCGGCAGGATCTGATGGAGGTCATCGAGGACCGGCACGGTCGGCGATCGACCCTGATCGCCAGCCAGCTACCCACCGAGCACTGGCACGACTACATCGGCGAGGCGACCCTGGCGGACGCCATCCTCGACCGACTGCTGCACGGTGCGCACCGCCTCGAACTGCGCGGGGAATCGATGCGCAAACTGGCCGCCGAGTTGACCGATCGTGACCGCTCGGAGTAGAAAACCCGCTCCAGTGAGGAAACGGTGAGCGAGTCGGTCACGTTCCTCGGAATCGGCGGTCATCTTCAGCGGAATACGCAGCCCGACGGTAATGCCCGCCCCCAGGGATGGGGGCGGGTTTTCCTTGTCGTGAGGAACAATTCTTCCGTGGTCAATGTGGAAGTCGCCACATGAACCACAACCACAGAAGACACAGAGATCGCCGAGAAATTGAACCTGGATCCTTCCCGATAAGGGCAAGTTCCGCAGCTGGAATTCCCCGCAGTCAGCTACTCAGTCCGACAGTCTTGGCGTGGCAGGGTGTTGAACGTTGGAAGCCCTGCCCTGAACCGACCCGCAAGAGGGCGCCGTATCTTGCCCGCTGTGCGCTCCGTGCCCTCTATAGGTGAATATGAAGGAGACAAGAACACATTCTCCTTGATCTGGGGTCTGAGCAATCCGCTCCATGAGAGTCAGGGTTCGATGACCTTCGGACCTTCGGGGGTGCCGAGAATGAGCACGTCGGCGCCGCGATGGGCGAACAGGCCCACGGTGACCACGCCCGCGATCTGATTGATGGTGGTCTCGAGGTGGGCCGGCTCCATGATCTCGAGGTTGTGCACGTCGAGGATCAGGTTGCCGTTGTCGGTGACGAAGTTCTCGCGCCACACTGGGTTGCCGCCCAGCTTGACCAGCTCGCGCGCCACATAGCTCCGCGCCATGGGGATGACCTCGACCGGCAGCGGGAAGGTGCCCAGCACATCCACCAGCTTCGTCTCGTCGGCGATGCATACGAAGCGTTTGCTGGCCGCGGCGATGATCTTCTCGCGGGTGAGTGCGCCGCCCCCGCCCTTGATCAGTTGCAGGTGGCGGCTGGACTCGTCGGCGCCATCGACATAGATCTCAAGGTCGCCAACGGCATTGAGGTCCAGCACCGGGATGCCGATGGCCTTGAGCCGTTCGGTTGAGGCCTCGGAGCTGGAGACTGCGCCCTCGAAGCGGCCCTTGATGGGTGCCAGCGCGTCAATGAAGTGGTTCACGGTCGAGCCGGTGCCTATGCCGATGATGCCGCCGTCCGGCAGATACTCCAGCGCGGCCTGTGCCGCGAGCTTTTTCATTTCGTCCTGGTTCATGGTGCTTGTCCTGCCTGAAAGGGATGGCGTGGAAACTTAGCATTATCGGGGGCGGCCTGTCATGCTGGCCTGGGCGGTGAACTCC
>JAKRWE010000203.1 GCA_024712425.1 Chromatiales bacterium | reverse complement strand
TCTTCATGCTGGGAGGTGAGAGCTATCGACTGAAGCACAAACGCGAGAGCTGATTTTTTGTCGCCCCGGGTGGGTCAATTTTATTGGCCGAGGGGGGTCAAAATTATTGGCCATTGACACCGAGCTCTACGGAATCCCGAACTGTGACACCATGAAGAAGGCCCGCGCCTGGCTGGCCGAACATGGCGTCGATTACGCGTTCCACAATTACAAGAAAGACGGCATCGACGAGGCCATCCTGCGCGGCTGGATCGACCAGGTCGGCCGGGAGACACTGCTCAACCGGCGTGGCATGATGTGGCGCAAGCTGCCGCAGGCGGTGCGCGACAGCATCGACGAACAGAGCGCCATTCGGGTGATGCTGGAGACCCCGAGCATCATCAAGCGCCCGGTGCTGATGATGGACGACGGCCGCATCCACGTCGGGTTCAAGCCTGAGCAATACGAGACTTTATTTGATTGAATTTAGCCACCACAAAGAACACGAAGGACACGAAGCCGTCTTTGCCAGGACGCTCCGGAAAACCATGGCGGTTATGCCTGTCATGTAGCAAAACGCCGAACCTGGATTTCTTTGCCTTCGTGTTCTTTGTGCCCTTCGTGGTAAATCACCAGAAGCCAACATGTCTGAAACCCTCGACCTCGCCATCGATCTGATCAGCCGCCCCTCGGTCACGCCGGAGGACGCCGGTTGCCAGGCATTGATGATGCAGCGGCTGGCTGCCCTCGGCTTCCGCAACGAGCCGCTGCGCTTCGGCGAGGTGGATAATTTCTGGTCACGCCGGGGGGATGAAGGCCCTGTATTCTGCTTTGCCGGGCACACCGACGTGGTGCCGACCGGGCCGGCAGCGGACTGGCAATCCGACCCCTTCCGCCCGGATATCCGTGATGGGCTGCTGTACGGGCGCGGCGCAGCCGATATGAAGGGCTCGCTGGCGGCGATGGTGATCGCCACCGAGCGTTTCGTGCGCAAGCACCCCGATCACCGGGGTTCGATCGCCTATCTGATCACCAGTGACGAGGAAGGGCCGGCCGTGGACGGCACGGTCAGGGTGGTCGAGACCCTGCAGGCGCGCGGCGAGAAGATCGACTGGTGCCTGGTCGGCGAACCCTCTTCCACGCAACGGCTGGGCGACGTGGTCAAGAACGGGCGTCGCGGCTCGCTGGGTGCACGCCTGCTGGTACACGGAATCCAGGGGCATGTCGCCTATCCTCACCTGGCGAAGAACCCGGTCCACATGGCCGCACCGGCACTAGCCGAACTGGCGACCACCGAGTGGGGCCAGGGCAATGCATTCTTCCCACCCACCACCTTCCAGATATCCAATATCCATGCCGGTACCGGCGCGACCAATGTGGTACCGGGCACGCTGGAGGTCGTTTTCAACCTGCGTTACTCGACCGAGACCGACGACCGGAAGATCCAACAGCGGGTCGAAGCGATACTCGACCGGCACGGCCTGGACTACGAGATCGAATGGACGCTTTCCGGTCGGCCTTTTCTGACTGCCCAGGGGGAACTGCTGGAGGCAGCGCAGGCGGCCATCGAAGAGATCACCGGCCACCCGACCGAACTCTCGACCGCTGGCGGCACCTCGGATGGACGCTTCATCGCGCCCACCGGCGCGCAGGTGCTGGAACTGGGACCACTCAACGCCACCATCCACAAGGTGGACGAATGCGTGCGCGTGGCCGACCTGGATACACTGACAGCCATCTATGAACGGCTGCTGGAAAAACTTCTGGCCTGAGCCATCTGCCACTCAACAAGGCGCACGATCGAAGAGCTGCTCCACGTCCAGTACGCGAATGGTCCTGCCATCGACCGCAATCACCTCGTTGTGCTCGAGTTGATGCAACACGCGGGAAAAGGTCTCCGGCGTCAGATTCAGCAGCGAGGCGGTGGTCGACTTGGTCGCGGGCAGCCGGATGGAGACCTCACCGCCATCCCACCTTTCCTGCTCCTTGACCTGGCATACCAGGTAACCCACTACCCGCTCACGCGCGTTATGGACACAGAAATTCTCCATCTCGCCGATGAGGTTGTACAGGCGCTTGCTGAGATTGGCGATGACCCGGAAGGCGGCCTCGGGATCCCGGTCCATAGCCTGGTACAGTTGTTCTCTGGGAATGGCGATCACCGTGGCAGCCCCGAGGGCCCCAGCGAAAACGGGATAGGGTTTGCGCTGGAACACGGCCACCTCGCCAAAGGTCTCACCGGGTCCGATTACCTCCAGGACCTTCTCCTGGCCCTGCTCCGAAGAAAAGAACAGCTTGAGCCGACCGGTGACCACGCAGTATATCCAGTCAGATGGGTCCCCCTTCGCAAACAACAACTCGCCGCGCCTCAGCTCCCGCAGACGCGCCTTGCTGAGGATATCGGTCATCAGCTGCCTGCTCTGCCCCTGAAACAGGGGCAGACGGGACAGAAAAGCCAAGTAAGGCTCGAACAGTGAAGACGGCACCATTTGGTCGTTTCCGGCATGATCCTAGTACGACTGCCAGCTTAACCGGAACACTTCGAACCACTCATTAATTTATTACTAATCCCTGATATACATCAAAGTGATTATCCCAGGTTAACCCAGAAATACGCATTGTCTCCAACCGAGTCGCTCTGCGGATCGACCTCACTACCCCAAGTCGGTCTCAGGAGAGAACCTGGTTATCTGTTTTTATCCAATGCCTTATGATCGACGCCAGGCTGCCCGGCGACATGCGCCTTGGCCAATAGTCGCTCCTTGGCATCGACGTAGTCGCGCAGCTTTTTCGCATTCGCAAGCGCGGGATCGAGCTTCACCGCCTGGTCCACCATGGCCCTGGCCATCCCGTAGGCCTGCTCGTGCAGATAGGCAACGGCGATTCCGACAAAAAGTCTGGCATTCTTTGGATCACGCGTGATGGCTTCCTGGTACTGCGCTATGGCGTCGCCGGCGCGCTGGCGGCTCAGGTAGAAGGCGGCCAGCCGGGCATACGGCAGGGAGGCCTCCGGATCAGCGGCTATCGCGCGCTTGAAGGCCTCCTCGGCCTGATCGAACTTACCCTCTTTCCAGGCCGCAGCGGCCTCGGTCATGGGGTCTGTCTGACTCGCCCCGGCATATACAGGACCTATCGCCATAAACAGGGCCAGGGTCACGGAGGATGTGATTTTGATGGACATGGCATCTCCAGATCATGGTCCGCCCCCTTTCACGGGGGCGGATCTCAGGTCAATGATTGCCGGGAAAGGCGTTCTGCACCAGCGGCGTCTTGTCTATCTGCGGCGCATGGCACTGGGTACAGAAGTAATAGCGGGTCGAGACATGTCCGAGCCGCTCACCCTTGCGGTTGATGAAGTGCGTCTTGCTCACCATCGGCGCATCGATCTCCTTGTGCTCGAGGTCGCCGTGGCACTTGAGGCACTGGTTCTTCTTGAGGCTGATCCGGGTCTTGTCCACCTTGTGCGGAATCATCGGCGGATGGGTCGGATAGGACTTCCTGAACTCACCCTCGTCCGGCAGGATAACCGCCGCCCTCGCCGGGCGCTTGGAACCGATGTCCAGCGGGCGGTCCCCGCGCAGGGAGCGCAGGTCCACCGCCGAGGCGGACAGAGCCAGGCCAAGCCCGGCCAGCAACACGCAGGCACTCATGTATCGGATATTCATCACTTCCCCCCTAACAGGCTGTTGAAAACCGTGCCGATTCTGCCCTGTTTTCACCAGACGGAGGGGATCGACGGCCATTGTTGCGAGTTGAGTTGACCCAAGAGGCCCAATGCACTGGAAAATGCTGAC
>JAKRWE010000202.1 GCA_024712425.1 Chromatiales bacterium | reverse complement strand
TGTGCCTGCAGCCTAGAAAATAGCCCTTCACGAGCCTTTCCACGTCCCGTTCGAGGCACCACATCTTCCATCCACTGACCGCCCGGAAAAGCGAGAAGCGGATGAAATATTCGGGTTAGACTTCGGCACGGCGGATGGATAGAAGATCAACACGATGAGCAGTACCTGACCAAACACCCGCCACGCTTGCCAGGGGCGACGACGCCACAGCAACCATGTGCCGGCACACAGCATCAGCAGCGCGCGCTGTGCCGGCAGGCCCAGACCGGATATCAGGGCATAGCCTGTTGCCACGACCAGGCCCGCCAGGGCGCCGGCGACCCTGGCAGGCACCCGCTGACAGACCGCATGGCGCCGCCAACCCCACGTCACCAGCACCCCCGCCAGGCCGGCAGCCAGGCTGATGCGCAAGCCGGAGATGGCCAGCAGGTGGGGCACCCCGGTCACGGATGCCACCCGGCGCATGGCCTGCGTGATTCCCGTCCGGTCGCCCAGCACGAGCGTCTGCAACAATGCCTTCCCGGTATCCGGGCCCTGCAATGAGCGGAGTCGTCCGGACAGCCCCTGTCGCAGCCGCTCCAGCAGGCAACAGGCAGCAGCTGTCCCCTTGGACAGACGCGCATCGACGATATAACCCTTGTAACGGATGCCCTGACGGTACAGGTGGCCCGCATAATCCCAGCTGCCCGGGTTACGGTAGGAATGCGCGGGCTTCAGCCGCAGCCTGGCCACGTAGGTCTGGCCCACACGGAGCGGCCGCGCGTCACGCCATGAGAGTCGCACCCGCAGCGCCGGAACCGGGGCCGGGGCGTGAATCACTGCACGCGCAACAAAGCGGGTGATCCCGCGCTTTTGTACCGGCAGGGTCTCGACCACTATCGCCGCCTCGAGGGTCGTCCCGAGATATTGCGCCGGCAGGCGGGCCGGCTCATGCCACAGCGCCGAACCGGCCGCCCATGCCCAACCGAGCGGCAACCACAGCCAGCGAACGGAATTCCATCGGGCCATTGCGAACAGGCTGGCGAGCGCCACGGCCAGAACGGTGGTCCACTGTGGCAACTGGGGGGGAATACTGGAACAGACATACGCCTACCAGAAACTGAAATGCCGTCCATGGCATATTCTCTGACCTCTATCAACGCGACCACCGCCATCCGTTGGCACAATCGCCTGCAACAGCACTGCATTGTAACTAACATTAGCTCAACCTTGTCATATTCCCCCTGAACATGGCGGGGTGGCGTGGCTTTATGTGCCCGTCGGCCGCAGGGATGCGGCCGTCGAGCCTCCGCCGTACATGGATGTACCAGTGTCGCGAAAGGCAGGATGCCGAAAGCGACCAGGGATGGATTCACGGCGTGGCACATGGAGCCACGTCACCCCACCCTGTATCTGAAATAATCAATATGACAGAATAGAATCAGACCGTAGCCGTATTCAGACTTCCGGTCACGGCGCCCCACAACACGACGACCATGCCGCGGAAACTGCTCAAACGCTACACCCCTGACCCCCACACCGTAAGGCAGCACAAGCACCTGAGATGGCTCGCGGTCTTCCTCGAGGACCCGAATCTCTTTCATATGAACCGGCGCTCGGTATCGGGCGCAATGGCCGCCGGGCTGTTCTGGGCCATGATCCCGATGCCGATGCAGATGCTGGCCGCGGCGATCACCGCGATCCTGGTGCGCATCAACCTGCCCATCGCGGTGGCCCTGGTATGGCTCACCAACCCCATCACCATGCCACCGATCTTTTATTTCAACTACCTGGTCGGCACATGGATACTGGGCACCCCGCCCGATGTCGGCGAATTCCAGATGAGCCTGGAATGGATCGGCGCCCAGCTGCACGCGCTGTGGCTGCCGCTGTACTTCGGCAGCGCAGTCGTCGGTATCATCGCCGGCCTTCTGGGCTACGTGTCGATGCGCGCTTACCGGCGTTGGCATGTCGTTCAGCAGTACCGCAAGCGACAGCGGCGGTATCGTAAAGCGTAAAAGCCCCCGGGGGGACAAGAGCTGCTCCTGCGAGTCAAACAGGCCTACGGGCTCACCTCGTACGGCGCGAGTTGCCCGTCCCTCAACTCGTATACCCGCTGCATGCGCCGCGCAAGATCGTGGTCATGGGTGACGATCACCAGCGCGGTCCCCTGCTCGCGGTTCATCTCCAGCAACAGTTCGTAGACCGATTCCGCTGTACCGGGATCCAGGTTGCCGGTGGGTTCGTCCGCCAGCACGCAGGCGGGGTTGGTGACCAGCGCGCGGGCTATTGCGGTTCGTTGCCGCTCACCGCCCGAGAGCTCCGCGGGCTTGTGCTGCATGCGCTGCCCCAGCCCGACACGCTCCAGAATCGCCATCGCCGCCGCGCTGGCCTGGGCCGCCCGGTCGCCGCGGATGAGCAGCGGCATGGCGACATTCTCCAGCGCCGTGAACTCGGGCAACAGGTGATGGAACTGGTAGATGAAGCCCAAGTGCCGATTCCGCCAGCGTCCCCGATCCGATTCCGGCAGATCACTGAAGACGCGCCCAGCCAGGCGCACGCTGCCCGCGTCCGGCTGTTCCAGCCCACCGAGACAATGCAGTAGCGTGCTCTTGCCGGAGCCGGAGGCGCCGATAATGGCCAGCTGCAGGCCATGCGGAATCTCCAGGTCGATACCCCGCAATACCTCGACGGTCGCCGGGCCCAGCTGGAAACGCTTGCACAGTCCCTGCGCCAGCAGAACGGGATCACTCATAACGCAGCGCCTCGGCCGGTTCGGTTCGATACCCCCGCCACGCGGGATAGAGGGTCATCAGCAGGCTCAGCAGCAGAGACCCCGAGGCCACGAGAGTCACATCCCCCCATTGCAGGTCCGAAGGCAGCTTGCTGATGTAATAGACCGTCGGGTCGATGAAATGCACGCCGAAAACGCGCTCAATGGCACCCACCACGTCCTCCACGTTCAACGCCAGCAGTATGCCCAGCAAGGTACCCAGCAGGGTGCCGACAAGGCCCAGGGTAACGCCCTGCACCACGAAGATACGCATGATCATTCCCGGCGAGGCACCGAAGGTCTTCATGATCGCAATATCACTCTGCTTGTCGATCACCATCATCACCAGGGTGGTAATGATATTGAAAGCCGCGATGATCACGATCAGGAAAAGCAGCAGGCCCATCATGCGCTTTTCCATCTTGAGCGCGGCAAAGAAGTTCTTGTGGTAGTCGGTCCAGTTGAACACCCGGTAGATACCAGGCAGGCTGTTGGCCAGCTGCAGGGAGACGGCCCGCGCCTCCCAGACGTCGGCGATGCGGATTCTGACGCCGCTGACGGCATCCCCCATGCGCAGCAGCTTGGCGGCATCGCGGATGTGCACCATGGCCACGCCACTGTCGTATTCATACATGCCCACCTCGAACAGCCCCACGACGGTAAACCGGCGCATGCGCGGCATGCTGCCGGTGATGGTCACGGTCATCTCGGGCACCACCAGGGTGACCTTGTCGCCCATGCCGACACCGAGCGCCTGTGCCAGCTCCTTGCCCAGGATGATGCCCCAGCGGCCCGGTTGGAGCTGATCCAAGGCCCCGTGCAGCATGTGTTTGCCCACATCCACGACCCCTGGTTCCAGCTTCGGATCGACCCCCCGCACCATGGCGCCGGACACATTGCGGGCGTGCGTGAGCATGGCCTCGGCCTGGATATAGGGGGCGGCAGCCAGTACTTTTGGATTCTCCCTGACCCGCTGCATGGCGTCCCGCCATTCATCCATGCGCCCGTCCAGCGCCTGCACATCGCCGTGCGACGCCATTCCGAGGATGCGCTCTCGTATCTCCTTGTGGAAGCCGTTCATCACCGACAGCACCGTGATCAGCGCGATCACACCAAGGGCAATACCCATGGCGGAGAACAGCGAGATGAACGAAATGAAATGATTTCGTCGACGCGAGCGGGTGTAGCGAAGACCGACAAAGAGTGAGACCGGACGAAACATGGCGCGCATTAAACCACAATGTCATGTTTCAAAATATCGGCTCAACTGCCCGACATGCCAGAAATGCGGCCCAGCGCACTTGTCAGCCACGGATTCACTTGTACACTTGTCGGTATTGGGCGGGCCGAAACCGCCAGGTAACTGTGGGAGCCTCCATGTTCAAAGCGTTGTCTGTTTCAAGCCTGCTTCTCGCCCTCGCCCTTCCGGCATCGGCCGAGGTCCTCCTGATCGGTGCCATCGGGCAGGAGCCACCCAACAATGAACAAGGCCTGTTGCGTCCACAGCGCGGCGAGAAGATGCCTGCAGTCGAGGCCCGATTCGGCAAGCCCGACTCAGTCCAGGGGGCCGGTGGGCGAGCCGCCCATCACCCGCTGGGACTATCCCCGCTTCAGCGTGTTCTTCGAATACGACACCGTGCTGGACACAGTGATACACCGCAAACAACGAGACCACCTGACACATATGACACATGACACCGGAATTCTGTCACTGATGTCATGTTTTTCTCTTTTAAACTCAGTGTATTAGCCACTTCTTCTAGTGCTGTCAACCCAATTCTAAAATGTCCCCTTTTCTCCCAAGCTGAAATGTCCCCTTGGTGAGTCCGGGGTCATGAGGGGACGAGGGGGCGCCTCATCTCCAGGGATGGTCCGGTGCAGGCC
>JAKRWE010000201.1 GCA_024712425.1 Chromatiales bacterium | reverse complement strand
ATTCCGACTGAGAGAACTAATCGCCGAAAAGCAATTTCAAGAAGGGAAGCGTGTGACGCTGGAGGAAATCGCCAGCGCGACCGGAATTCACCGGACGACGTTGTCGAAGATTCAGAATGTGCGAGGCTACAACACAACTACCGACGTGCTGGACAAGCTCTGCGCCTATTTCGATTGCGAAATCGGCGATCTGGTTCAACGAGTAAAAGAGTGATGTCCGACCGTTCGGGCCCCAACCATATCGCCGCCGCGCAATGAAAGCGGCGTAAGGCCTACGCCGCCTGCTCGAATTTTCGTGGTAATTTTTGGGGCTCGGCGCCATCCCGCTGGAGCGGGCCTGCGGTACCCGATAACCTGGACCACGTCATCAACGCCACCCACCTAGAACGGAATCCCATGGCCCTGAAGAAATCCGAACTCTACTCCTCCCTCTGGCAGTCCTGCGACGAGCTGCGCGGCGGGATGGATGCCTCGCAGTACAAGGACTATGTCCTCACCCTGCTGTTCCTCAAATACATCTCCGACAGGTACGCCGGCGATCCGCACGCGCTGATCCTGGTGCCCGAGGGCGGTTCCTTCGCCGACATGGTCAGGCTCAAGGGCGACAAGGAGATCGGCGACAAGATCAACAAGATCATCGGCCGCCTGGCCGAGGAGAATGACCTCAAGGGCGTCATCGACGTCGCTGATTTCAACGACGAGGACAAGCTCGGCAAGGGCAAGGAAATGGTGGACCGGCTCTCGCGGCTGATCAGCATCTTCGAGACCATCGACCTTCGCGCCAACCGCGCCGACGGCGACGACTTGCTGGGCGATGCCTACGAATACCTCATGCGCCACTTCGCCACCGAGTCGGGCAAGAGCAAGGGCCAGTTCTACACCCCGGCCGAGGTCTCGCGCATCCTGGCCAAGGTCATTGGCATCGGCAGGAACACCCGCCAGGACCAGTCGGTCTACGACCCGACCTGCGGGTCGGGCTCGCTGCTGCTCAAGGTCGCCCATGAGGCCCCGCGCGGCCTGTCCATCTTCGGCCAGGAGATGGACAACGCCACCGCGGCGCTCGCGCGCATGAACATGATCCTGCACGACGCCCCCACCGCCGAGATCTGGCAGGGCAACACCCTGGCCAACCCCCACTGGAAGGAAAAGGACGGCAGCCTTAAGACCTTCGAGTTCACCGTGGCCAATCCGCCGTTCTCCTACAAGGCCTGGAGCAACGGCCTGGATCCCGAGCACGACGAATACGGGCGTTTCGAATACGGCGTCCCGCCGGCCAAGAACGGCGACTACGCCTTCCTGCTGCACATCCTCAAGTCGCTCAAGAGCACCGGCAAGGGCGCGGTCATCCTGCCCCACGGCGTGCTGTTCCGGGGCGGCGCCGAGGCCAATATCCGCCGCAACCTGGTGCGGCGCGGCTTCATCAAGGGCATCATCGGTCTGCCCGCGAACCTGTTCTACGGCACCGGCATCCCCGCCTGTATTGTCGTCATCGACAAGGAACACGCTGCCGAGAATGCCGACCCGGAGCAGGGCGGCATCTTCATGATCGACGCTTCCAAGGGCTTCATGAAGGACGGCAACAAGAACCGCCTGCGCGAGCGCGACATCCACAAGATCGTCGATGTCTTCACCCAGCGAAAGGAACTGCCGCGCTACGCCCGCTTCGTCCCGCTGAAGGAGATCGAGGCCAACGATTACAATCTCAACATCCCGCGCTATATCGACAGCTCCGAGCCGGAAGACCTGCACGACCTCGACGCCCACCTCAACGGCGGCATCCCCGAGCGCGACATCGACGCCCTGCAGGACTACTGGCAAGTCTTCCCGACCCTACGCCACAGCCTGTTCAACCCTCTGCGCCCCGGTTACAGCCAGGCCAGCGTAGAGCCCGCCCAGGTCAAGGCCACCATTCTCGCGCACCCTGAGTTCGCCGCCTTCCGCGCCCGTATCCTCGAACGCTTCCATGCCTGGCGCGACCGGCACCGGCCCACCCTCATGGGCCTGAACGGAGACACCGAACCCAAGGCCCTCATCGAGGAACTGGCCGAGGATCTGCTGAAACAGTTCGAGGGTACGCCGCTGATCGACCCCTACGCCGTCTACCAGCACCTCATGGACTACTGGTTCGATACCCTGCAGGACGACGTCTATGCCATCGTCCAGGACGGCTGGCAGACCGCCGCCCGGCCCCGCGAACTGGTGGCCGAGAAGGGCCAGAAGAACAAGGAGACCCCGGACCTCACCATCGGCCGCAAGAAATACAAGACCGACCTCATCCCGCCGGACTTGATCGTCGCCCGCTACTTTGCCGACGAGCAGGCGCACATCGACCAGCTACAGGCCGAGGCCGATGCCGCCACGCAGGAACTGGAGAGCTTCATCGAGGAACACTCCGGCGAAGATGCCCCGCTGGAAGAGGCCAAGACCGACAAAGGCAAGATCACCAAGGCGCGAATCAAGCAATTGATAATGGACAATGGACAATGGACAGAGGAAGAACTGATGGTGCTGAGAGACTGTCAGAGTCTGCTTGAGGCCGAGTCCGCCGCCAACAGAACGCTGAAAGACGCGATCAAGGCACGCGACGAGGCCGTGTTCAAGCACTACGCCAAACTCACCGAGGCCGAGATCAAGGAACTCGTGGTGGACGACAAATGGCTCGCCACCCTCGAACGGGACGTGCAGAACGAGATCGAGCACGTCACCCAACAGCTCGCCACCCGCATCAGGGAACTGGAGGAACGCTACGCCGAACCGCTGCCGGAGATCATGAAAGAGGTCGAGCAGCTCCAGCACAAGGTGGACGAGCACCTGCGCCAGATGGGGCTTGGGGTAATGGGTAATTGAGAATGGACAATTGACAGGGAAGTGGCATGAAGGAGAGTGTGGTTCGGGACAAGTCGTTTGCTTTTGCGGTGCGCGTGGTGCGGTTATGCCAGCATGTGCAGACAACACGTCGCGAATTTGTGCTCAGCAAGCAGTTATTGCGTAGTGGCACGGCGATTGGCGCACTGATACGAGAGGCCGATCAGGCGGAGAGCCGCGCCGATTTCGTACATAAGATGTCTATTGCACTGAAGGAGGCCAACGAATCCGAGTATTGGATTCTTTTGCTGAAAGAAACCGGTTATATCGACGAAAAAGGCGCGGATTCGATTGGCTCTGACTTGACTGAGATACTGAAATTATTGGTGGCGATTGTGAAGAAAAACAAAAAGATAATGGAGAATTGATAATGGACAATAGACAATGCCGTGAAGCCCAAGCCCATTATCAATTGTCAATTGACCAATGTCCATTGGAAGAAGTGCTGCCGGGGTACAAGCGGACCGAGGTAGGGGTGATTCCGGAGGATTGGGAGGCCGTCCCGCTGGGGCGACTGGCACAGATTCAGCGAGGGGCCTCGCCACGGCCTATCGATAGCCCGGATTGGTTCGATGACAAGTCGTCCATCGGTTGGCTTCGGATTTCGGACGTCACGAAATCGGGTAAATATTTGATCGCTACGAGCCAGAGTCTTTCCCCTCAAGGAGTGGAGAATAGTCGATTTGTGTCAAGCGACAATCTTGTTATGAGCATTTGCGCGACGGTTGGCAGGCCCGTTGTACTCAAAAAGGATGTCTGCATCCATGACGGTTTCGTTGTGTTTGATCGCCCAAAGGCGGATATAGAGTTCCTATATTACGTTCTCTCAGATTTGGAGTCTGACTGGTCGAAGCATGGCCAGACTGGCTCGCAGATGAACCTCAATACGGGCTTGATCAACAATACATTAATTGCACTTCCTGCCCCCGTTGAACAACGCGCCATCGCCACCGCCCTGTCGGACGTCGATGCCCTCATCACCGCGCTGGACAGGCTCATCGCCAAAAAGCGCGCCATCAAAACCGCCGCCATGCAGCAACTCCTCACCGGCA
>JAKRWE010000200.1 GCA_024712425.1 Chromatiales bacterium | reverse complement strand
TGTGCCTGCAGCCTAGAAAATAGCCCTTCACGAGCCTTTCCACGTCCCGTTCGAGGCACCACATCTTCCATCCACTGACCGCCCGGAAAAGCGAGAAGCGGATGAAATATTCGGGCTAGCCTCGCGCTGCATCAGCAGGGTGCGCTGCTGTATGGTCTTGCGTGACTGGCTGGCGTGCTTGAGATCGTGTAACTGCTGTGAAATGGTACCGCGGTATTCCTTCACCTCGATGGTCAGCGGGTCCAGGGCGTGTTCCAGCCAGTCACGGGCCTCGCGCTGGGCCTCGCGGAAGATCCGGTGCGCGCGATCGACGATGGTGCGGAAATAGCGCTGCACCACGAAGTGCTTCTCGGTCATGGCGGTGCGGGTGCTGTTGCGGAATACCTCCGCTTCCTTGTGCAGCAGGCTGAGTTCCACCTGGTGCCGGGTAATGGAGAACATGGCCAGCTGCATGGAGGGGAAGTCGTGGTCGGTCTCGAAACGGCGGTAGATGCCACGGATCAGGCGGCGCATCAACTGGGTCTGCTCACCGGCCACCTCCATGCGTTGGTTGATATCCTCGAACAGGATGCGCATGCCCTCGCGAAGACCGGCGGTGGTCCAGGCCCGGGACATTTCGCTGCGGGCGTCTGCAATCACCTGATCGAGCGTCTGCAGGTCGAGAGCGCCAAGCAGCAGTTCCCCGTGCTGCGCGAAGCGGCGCCGGCTGTCTCGGTAGGCATCGACGCTGGCCTGGTAACGCTTCTTCTCCAGTTCCACACCCTTGAGCATCTGTGCGATGGATGCATCACTGCGGCCGCTTACCTCCTGCAGGTTGTGGATCTGCTTCAGGGTGCGCTTGTGGCGCGATTCGATGATGTTCTCCAGCGACTCGATGGCATGCTGCACGTCCTCGGTGAAATCATGCATGATCAGGTCGCGGCGGTTTTCCACGACGGACGAGGACAGGTAGGCCTCGAGCGTGCCGATGCCGCTGCGCCGCTCCATGTTCGGGTCGCTGCGGATGCGGGACAACAGGGCCTTGTGTGCCGATACCGCGAAGGTCAGTTCGACCGTGATATCCAGCATGTTGGCCACGTCGGTTCGTTGCTGCAGTATGCGCTGCTCGATCTGTTCATGTGAGCGCAGCTCGTCCCACAGCACGTCGGTCTTGTTGAGTACGACCATGACGCCTTTGCGCTGTTTGCCGCCAGGGCAGATGAACTGTTGCCAGATAGCCAGGTCGGATCGCGTGACCCCGGTATCGGCGGCCAGGACAAACAGCACCGCCTGTGAGGCGGGCAGTATCTCGTAGGTGAGTTCGGGTTCGTTGCCGACCGCATTCAGCCCCGGCGTGTCGATGACGCGCAGGCCCTTGGCCAGCAGGGGGTGACGGATGTTCAGTTGCGCAAGGCGCCAGCGTGGAATCGCTACCGTGCCGTCGTTATCCGGACCGTTCAGGCCGTCGCTGTCGCCGTCGTGCAGGCCCAGTGAGGCCGCCTCTTCGAGGCCGACCCGCCGGGTCGCGGTCAGGGCCCTGAGCTGTTCATCGAGCAGGGCCGGATCGTCCAGGTCGAGCGGAATGGTGGTCCAGATCTCGGGTTTCTGGCGCAGGTGGTACAGGCTGAGGTCCTGCCCCCGCGTTTCGATGGGCAGCAGGCGCAGGCAGGGCGGTTGGTTGCTGTCCTGCAGGATCTCGGTCGGGCACATGGTGGTGCGCCCGGCATCGGTGGGCAGCAGGCGGAAGCCCAGGTTGCCGAAGAACAGGGCGTTGATCAGTTCGGTCTTGCCGCGCGAGAATTCGCCTGTGATCGCCACGGTGACATTGTCGTCACGCAGCGCCGAGCGGGCGCGACCGATGGCGTGATGGATCTCCGAGCTGTACAGGTTCTGCTGTTGCAGCCAGGGTTCGAGCTGGTCCAGGATCTTGCGTTGACGCTGTTTCCAGCGCGCGAACCCTGCCAGTTGTTTTTCCAAGGCCAAAGTTGCCATACCGCTCCCCATGTGGAGTCAGGCCCAGTAATCGGGTGAATAAGCCGAGTCTAGTTCTACTTTGTCATATTTGCCCGAATGTGGTGGGGTAGCATGGCTGCATGTGTCACGCCGTGAATCCATCCTTGGAGGCTCGATGGCCGCATCCAAGCGGCCAACGGACACATGCAGCCATGCCACCTCACTCTGCATCTGAAGCTGCCAATATGAAAAAGTAGAACTGGGCACTAACCCCCTGTTTTTGAACTGTCAAACATATCGGCCATTGCGTCTGAAAGTTGAACCGGTCCACAGATCCGGATGCGCTTGCGGCGGGAGGTCTCTCCGTTCTCGATCCTGACGGCCGATTTGGGGACCTTGAACTGCTTGGCCAGCCAGGCAACGATATGGGCGTTTGCCTTGCCGTCCACCGGCGGGGCGGTGATGCGCAGCTTGATGGCGTCATCGAGCACCTCGGCAAAGCCGTTTTTGCTGGATCGGGGCTGGGTCCTGACCCACAGCAGCAGGTCGTCGCCGTCCCAGTGAAACCAGTTGCTCACAGCAGGGATACCACCAGGGCCTTGACCGGGGGAATCAGCAGCATCTTCAGCAGGACCAGGCCGATCATGACCACCATGGGGGAGAGGTCGATACCGCCCATGGGCGGGATAAGGCGCCGCGCCGGCCGCATCAGCGGTTCGGTAAGGCTGTACAGGATACTGATGGTCGGATTGTGTCCCGCGGGGTTGATCCAGCTGATCACCACCATGATCAGGATGCTGTAGAGAAAGATATTGATGGTTAGTTCCAGCAGGTCCGGGATGGCCAGCAGGAGCGCGGCAAGGGGCGCGAGGCCCTGCCCGGCAATGGCCAGGGTCAGCAGCGTCTGGACCGCCAGTACCAGCCAGGCCAGTACCAGCGAGGCGATGTCCTTGCCGCCTATGCCTGGGATGATGCGCCGCAGGGGATTGAGCACCGGGCTGGTCGCCTTGACGATGAACTGGGACAGGGGATTGTAGAAATCGGCCCGCGTCAGCTGCAGCAGGAAGCGCAACATGACCACTAATGCGTACAGGCCGAAGATCACCTGTACCAGAAAGATCAGCGGGTTGGAGAGGTAAGAGCTGCCCATGATTCAGTCCTGTGGCTTGTCGAGTTGTCGGGAGAGTTCCAGCGAGCGGTCGCGGGCGGCCTTCAGTGCGCGACTGAAGATGTCGCGCAGTCCGTCCTGTTCGAACTGGCGGATCGCCTGTTCGGTGGTGCCGCCGGGCGAGGTTACCTTTTTGCGCAGGGTCGCCGGGTCATCGCTGCTTTCCATCGCCATGCGGGCGGCTCCCAGTGCGGTTTGCAGGGTGAGCAGACGCGCGGTCTCCTGCGGCAGCCCCATGTCGACACCAGCGGCCTCCATGGCCTCGATCACAAGGAAGAAGTAGGCGGGCCCGCTGCCGGAGAGCGCGGTCACAGCGTCCATCAGCGATTCGTCGTCCACCCATTGCGCCAGACCGACCGCGCGCATCACCGATTCGGCCTGGTCCCGTTGTTCGGCCGTGACGCTGGCGGTTGCAAACAGGGCGGTGGCCCCTGTCTGCAGCATGGCCGGGGTGTTGGGCATGCTGCGCACCAGGGCCACGTCCCCGCCCAGCCAGCGTTCCAGGGTGTCGCTGCGCACCCCGGCGGCGATCGAGATCACCAGTGGTTTGCGTTGCTGTACCGCCTCGCAAAGCTCACCGGCGACCGTCTCCAGTACCTGGGGCTTGACCGCGAGTACGACGATATCGGCCTGGCCGACCGCCTCGCGGTTGTCCGCCAGGGTGCGGATGCCAGCGGTACGGGCGAGTGAGGTACGCCGCTCCTGGTCCGGGTCGGTGGCCGTGATCTGCTGCGGATCGGTGCCATCGGCGATCAGGCCGCTGATCAATGCGGCGGCCATGTTGCCGGCACCGATGAAGGCAATGCTCGGGTTGCTCATGTGTCGGTATTTCCCCTGTCTCCCGTTCTTTTAACGGGTTACGAAGTTGAATGATGTGCTTCTGTAAGTCATGGGGCCATTGTATACAGGATGCCCAGAATAACGTCATCTAACTCGGGTGAGGCGGGTGCTCTGCCCAGAAAAACGCTGTGAATACCTCCATGGCCGCTTACGGCTTCCTGCCTCCCGCGGCACTCGCACGTCCTTGTGCGTCGTAGGCTCTACGGCGGCATCCCTGCC